>CAZXNF010000161.1:0-7687 GCA_964641785.1 uncultured Streptomycetaceae bacterium
ATCTTCGAGGCCTCCGAGCTCTATCAGAAAGAAGGCACGCCGCTGGTCATCTTCGGCGGCGAGGACTACGGCATGGGCTCCTCGCGCGACTGGGCTGCCAAGGGCGTGCAGCTGCTGGGCGTCAAGGCCGTGATCGTCAAGAGCTTCGAGCGCATCCACCGCGCCAACCTGATCGGCATGGGCGTGCTACCCCTGCAGTTCAAGCCCGGCGACAGCGTGCAATCGCTGAACCTCGACGGTACCGAAACGCTGGAGGTCGAGGGTATCAATGGTGGCAACGTGAAGCCCCTGCAGGACGTGACCCTCGTGATCACGCGCAAGGACGGCGCCACGCAGCGCGTACCGCTCACGCTGCGTATCGACACCGTGATCGAGGTTGATTACCTCAAGCACGGCGGCATCCTGCCCTATGTGCTGCGGAGTCTGCTGGCGGCGTAACACCGCAGCGACCGCACGCCCGCTGCATAACGGCCCGCGACGGGGAATCCGTCCCGGGCCGTTTTTTATCCCCGCTCTCGCCTGCACAGCCCATGCCCACACGCATGCTATAGTCATTTTGCTTCCGGTCGATGCTACCCATCAGCCAAGCGAAGCCAATCAGACGGTCATTCTCGGGGAGGTCGTCATGGAAACCTTGTTTCAGTCACTGCAGCAAACCCTCGGCGCGCATCTGCCGGCCATCCTCGGCGCGCTCGCCATCCTCATCGCCGGCTGGATCCTCGCGGTCGCCGCACGCGCCGGCACCCGCACGCTGCTGACCTACCTGCGGGTCAACAACCGCATCAAGCAGAGTACCGAACAGGCCATCGACGTTGAAGGGCCGATCGCGCTCGGCGTGTTCTGGCTGATCATCCTCATCACCCTGGTCGGCGTATTCAATTCGCTCGACCTGCAGTCCGTTTCCAATCCGTTCGCCGCCCTGGTCACGCAGATCCTGGGCTATCTGCCGCGCCTGATCGGCGGGATGGTGCTGCTGCTGATCGTCTGGGTCATCGCCACCGCGCTGCGCGCGCTGGTCAACAAGGCACTCGCGGCCACCACCTGGGACGACAAGCTTGCCAAGCAGGCCGGCATGGAGCCGATGAGCAAGAGCGTCAGCAACGTGCTGTTCTGGCTGATCATCCTGCTCTTCATCCCGGCCATTCTCGGCGCCTTCCAGCTGGAAGGTCTGCTCGAGCCCGTGCAGGCGATGGTCAACAAGATGCTCGACATCCTGCCCAACGTGTTCGCGGCCAGCGTGATCGGTTTCGTCGGCTGGCTGGTGGCACGGGTGGTGCGCGGACTGGTGACCAACCTGCTGCTCGCCGCGGGTGCTGACCGGCTCGGCAAATCCGCCGGGCTCGACCCGTCGGTGCAGATCTCCCGGCTCGTCGGGATGCTGGTGTTCATTTTCATCTTCGTGCCCACGCTGATCGCCGCCCTCGACGCGCTGAAAATCGAGGCGGTGTCGCGCCCCGCCACCGAAATGCTTGGCAAGATGCTGGACGCCATCCCGCACGTGCTCGCGGCGGCCGTCATCCTGACCCTCACCTACTACGTGGCGAAATTCGTGTCGGGCCTGATCTCGCAGTTGCTGACGCGGCTCGGCTTCGATGCCCTGCCGCAGAAGCTGGGCGTGAACGCCCTGTCTGGCTCGCTCAAACCGTCGACCGTGGTCGGCGCCCTGATCCTGTTCTTCGCGATGCTGTTCGCGACCGTCGAGGCCTCCAACCAGCTCGGCTTCAGCCAGGTGCGCGACGTCGTCACCGCCTTCATCAAGTTCGGCGGCGACCTTCTGCTCGGCGGCCTGATCCTGCTGATCGGGTTCTGGCTCGCGGGCCTCGCGCACCGGACGATCGTCAAGGCCAATACCGCGGCCGCCAACATGGCGCGGATTGCCCAGCTCTCCATCCTCGGTCTGGTACTGGCCATGGGCCTGCGCGCGATGGGCATCGCCGACGAAATCGTGAACCTCGCCTTCGGCCTGACGCTGGGCGCGATCGCCGTCGCCGTGGCGCTGTCCTTCGGCCTCGGCGGACGCGAGGCGGCCGGCAAGCAGATGGAATACTGGCTAGGAAAGCTGCGCAAGAAATAACTTCCCCCCCACAGAAACAGCCGCGCGGCCGGTCTCCAGCTCCGCGGCTGTCTGCTGTCCGCTGGGCCGTTACAATCGTGCGACCATCATGACCGTCGCCGCCTCGTTCGAGATTCCGTACCTGCAATGCCTGGACGCGCACGGCCAGCCGGTCGGCGCGCTGCCCGCGTGGGCGCAGGACACGGCCGCACTCGTCCCGCTCTACCGCTGGATGCAGCGCATGCGCGCCTACGATGCCAAGGCGATCGCCCTGCAACGCACCGGCCAGCTCGGCACCTACGCCTCCCTGCTCGGCAAGGAAGCGGTCGAAGCCGGCATCGGTGCCGCCATGCGGCCGGAGGACGTGTTTCTCTGCACCTACCGCGAGAACGGCGCGCAGTTGATGCGCGGCGTCAGCATGCGCGAGCTGTTCCTCTACTGGGGGGGCGACGAACGCGGCAACCGCTTTGAGCGGCCCATCCACGACTTCCCGATCTGCGTGACCATCGCCTCGCAATGCCTGCACGCGGCGGGCGTGGCCTACGCACTGAAATTCAAGCGTGAGCCGCGCGTGGCCGTCTGCACGCTGGGGGATGGCGCCTCCTCCAAAGGCGACTTCTACGAAGCGCTGAACGCGGCCGGTGCGTGGCAGTTGCCGCTGGTGATCGTGCTGACCAACAACCAGTGGGCGATCTCGGTGCCGCGCAACGCGCAGAGCGCCACGCAGACCCTCGCGCAGAAGGGCATTGCCGGTGGCGTGCCGGGCCTGCAGGTGGACGGCAACGACGTGATCGCCGTGCGTCAAGCCATCGGTGAAGCGATCGAAACAGCACGCGCAGGCAGCGGGCCGACGCTGATCGAAGCCATGACCTACCGCCTCTCGGATCACACCACCGCCGACGACGCCTCGCGCTACCGTCCCGCCGAAGAACTCGCCGAGGCCTGGCAGCGCGAACCCATCGCCCGGCTGCGGGGTTACCTCGTCGCGCAGGGCGCGTGGGACAAGGCGCAGGAGGATGCGCTGCTGAAGGCGGTCAACGAGGAGGTGCAGGCCGCGGCCCAGGCCTACCTCGACACCCCGCCCCCGCCGGTCTCGCAGATGTTCGACCATCACTACGCCACGCTGCCCGCCGCGCTCGCCGCGCAGCGCGAGGAATGGCTGGCCGGTGCCGATGGCACAGATCACCCTCGTTGAAGCCGTCAACCTCGCGCTCGCCCGCGCGATGGCGGACGACGAACGCGTCGTTGTCCTCGGCCAGGACGTAGGCCGCAACGGCGGCGTGTTCCGCGCCACCCTCGGCCTGTTCGACCGCTTCGGCGGCGAACGCGTGATCGACACCCCGCTCGCGGAAGCGCTGATCGCCGGCATGGCCATCGGCATGGCGGCCGAGGGGCTTAAGCCGGTGGCCGAAATCCAGTTCTCCGGCTTCGCCTACACCGTCATCGACCAGATCCTTAACCACGCCGGCCGCCTGCGGCATCGCACGCAGGGCCGGCTGTCCTGCCCCATGGTGCTGCGCACGCCCTGCGGCGCGGGCATTCACCCGCCGGAACACCACTCGGAAAGTCCCGAGGCCATGTTCGCGCACATCCCGGGCATCCGCGTGGTCTACCCGTCCTCGCCAAGACGTGCCTATGGCCTGCTGCTCGCCGCGATCCGCGATCCCGATCCGGTGGTCTTCCTCGAGCCCACCCGCCTCTACCGGCTGTTCAAGGAAGAAGTCGACGACAGCGGCGTGGCCCTGCCGCTTGACCAGTGCATGACCCTGCGCGAAGGCACCGACGTGACGCTCGTGACCTGGGGCGCGATGGTGTTCGACACGCTGCAGGCGGCCGACGAGCTGGCCGAACAGGGGGTAATGGCGGAAGTCATCGACTGCGTGACGCTCAAGCCGCTCGATCTCGATACGATCCTCGCGTCGGTGGCGCGCACCGGTCGCTGCGTGATCGTGAGCGAGGCGCCGCGCACGGCGGGCTTCGCGAACGAAATCGCCGCCGGGCTGGCCGAACACGGGCTGCTCACCCTGCTGGCGCCGGTCATGCGCGTCACCGCGCCGGACATCGTGGTGCCCTACGCGAAACTCGAGCACCACTACCTCCCCGGCCAGCGGCAGATCGTTGCCGCGGTCAGGAAAACCCTGGAGTTCGCATGAAGCTCTTCAAGCTCCCCGACCTCGGCGAAGGCCTGCAGGAAGCCGAGATCGTCAAATGGCACGTCGCGGTCGGCGACGAGGTCGCGGTGGACCAGCCGCTGGTGTCGGTGGAGACGGCCAAGGCCATCGTCGACGTGCCCGCTCCTTACGCGGGCAAGATCGCACGCCTGTTCGGTGGCGAACACGCCATCGCTCACGTGGGCGCTCCGCTGGTCGGCTTCGAGGGCGCCGGCGAAGACACCGGCACGGTCGTCGGCAAGGTCGAAACCGGCGGCAAGACCATGGCGGATGCGCCGCTCGCCGCCTCGCCGCTCGCCCACGGCATCAAGGCCACGCCCGCCGTGCGCGCACAGGCGCGCAAGCTCGACGTCGATCTCGCGATGGTTACGCCAACCGGCGCGGACGGCCTGATCACCGCTGCGGACGTGCAGCGCGCCGCCCGCATCCTCGCCGAACTGGGCCCGCAGGAAGTCCTGCGCGGCGTGCGGCGCGCGATGGCGCAGAGCATGACGCTCGCGCACGCCGAAGTGGCCTCCGCGACGATCATGGACGACGCGGACATCGATGCCTGGGCGCCGGACGAGAAGGTCACGCTGCGCCTCATCCGCGCCATCGTTGCCGCCTGCAAGGCCGAGCCCGGCCTGAATGCATGGTTCGATGGTCAGGCACTGGGCCGCCGCCTGCTGAAACAGATCGATCTCGGCGTGGCCGTCGATACGCCGGACGGCCTGCTGGTGCCGGTGCTGCGCGGACTGGAGCATCGGGCACCCGCCGAAATCGAACCTGCGCTAACCAAACTGGTGGAAGACACCCGCGCGCGGCGCGTGCCGCCCGAGGACCTGCGGGCCAACACGATCACGCTGTCCAACTTCGGCACCATCGCCGGCCGCTACGCCTCGCCCATCATCGTGCCGCCAACCGTCGCCATTGTTGGCGCAGGACGCGTGCGCAAGGAAGTCGTGGTGGCCGACGACCAGCCTGCGGTGCACCGCGTGCTGCCGCTCTCCCTCACTTTCGACCATCGCGCGGTCACCGGTGGTGAGGCCGGGCGCTTTCTTGGCGCGCTGATCGCCGACCTGCAATCGCCTCGATAGCTATACTCCTTCCCCTGCTTGCGGGGGAAGGCCGGGATGGGGGCAAGCGGTAAGTGAGAAAACGCCCCCTCCCCAGCCCTCCCCCGCGCTCTGCGCAAGGGAGGGGGCTTTAAATCAGTCACACTAAAAAAATGCAACCCATTCATTTCAATTTCGGCGGCTACCAGAAGCCCGCCTCCATCCACAACCAGGCCGCCGTGCGCTTCGGCGAGTTGCTGCTACAAAAACTCGGTAACCGCGTCACGTTCGAGCTGATCGGCAACGTGCTGGACCTCGGCCGCGGTTCCGGCGACCTGCCCATCATGGTCGAGAACGGGGAACTGGACTTCTGCTACATCTCGACCGTGCGCTTCGCGGACGACGTGCCGGAACTGAAGCTGCTGGAACTGCCCTTCGTCGTGCCCAGCCGCGAAGTGGTGTGCCGTGCTCTGGACGGGGAGCTAGGCGCGCGCTTCACGCGGCAGATGCATGCCCGCACGGCGCATCGGGTGCTCGGCTATTGGGACAACGGCTTCCGCCACCTGTCCAACAAGGTGCGCCCCATCCGCACCCCCGCCGACTGCACGGGCCTGCGCATCCGCACGCAGATGAGCGCGCTGCATGCGGAGGCGTTCGCGGCGCTGGGTTTCGTGCCGGTGCCCGCCGACATCAAGGAGTTCGCGGCCGAAGTCGGCGGCGACCGCTTCCAGGCGCAGGACAACCCGCTGACCAACACCTACAACTTCGGTGTGCACAAGTTTCACCGCTACCACACGCTCTCCAGCCACTTCTTCGGTGCGAGCGCGATGATTGGCAATGCGGCGAAGTACGCAGGCTGGCCGGCGGACGTACGGGCGGCGGTGGATGTCGCGGGCCGGGAAGCGACGGCCTACCAGCGGCAACTGGCGGCGGCGGAAGATGCCACGATCATGGCCAAACTGAAGACGGAAGCCGTCGAGATCGTGACACTGACGCCGGCGGAACACGCGGCCTTCGTGGCGGCGCTGGCGCCGATGCTGGAAAAATACCGGCGGGAACTGGATCCGGCGCTGTTCGACGCCCTGCGCTGACCTTCCGCGCCGGCTATTTCTTGCGGGATTTGGCAGCGGCCTTGACCCCGGGCTGGCTGCGCTGCGTCCAGTACCACTCCATGATCTGCTCGCCGGTCCAGAACAGCACGCCCTTTTTGCGGCGCAGCTTGGTGAAGACTTCCTCGAAGTACTTGATCCGGTGCGGCACGCCGGAAATGTACGGGTGCACCGCGATCGCCATGATCTTCGGCCGCGAGGCGCCTTCCTCGTACACGCGGTCAAAGTAATCGAGGCTGCGCGTGACGAACTCCTGCGCGGCATGGTGTTGCACCATCATCATGGAGATGTCGTTCAGCTCCACCGTGTAGGGCATCGACAGCACCGGGCCGTGCTTGGTCTTCACTTCGCAGGGCTCGTCGTCCACCACCCAGTCCGCCAGGTAGCGGATGCCGGCTTCGGCCAGGTAATCAGGGGTGTCGAAGGTTTCCGTCAGCCCCGGCCCCAGCCAGCCCACGGTCGGCTTGCCGGTGAACTTGTTCAGGATCTTCAGCGTGCGCCGGATCGTCTTGCGCTGGTTCGGCTCCAGGTGGATCGGCCGCTGGTCGTAGGAATGGCCCATGAACTCCCAGCCGGCGTCGCGCGCAGCCTCGGCCACCCGCGGATAGTCCTCGCACACCCGGCCGTTGCAGCACAGCGACGCCTTGATGTCGAGCCTGTCGAGCGCCGCTTTCAGGCGCCAGTAGCCGACGCGCATGCCGTATTCGTGCCACGCCCAGTGCGGCACGTCCGGCAGCATGGTCTGCCCCGTCGGCGGCGGCAGCACTTGCCGCGGCATCGCGCGGCCGATGTCCCACACCTCGACGTTGACGATGGGCCACACCACCACACGCGCGCCGCCGGGCAAACGCAGCGGCGGGCGATCGATGATGGGCGAGTACGGGAGACGTTCGCTGGGCAGCATGAGTTCCTCGCTGGCGCTGAGGGTGGTGAAAAAACGAAGCGCATTATAGGGGCGGCGCTGCGATTGCAGTATCGTTTGCCGGACCGGCATTCTTTCCGTAGCATGCGCCGCACGCCGCGAAGAATGTCGACCGCACTCGGTTCACCCGCAGCGTCGCTCGATCCACCCAGGAGGAATCATGCCCACGCCCACCCGTCTGGCCGTCGCCGTCCTGCTGCTCGCCAGCGCCGCCGTCCACGCCCAATCCTGGCCCGCCAAATCGCTGCGGATCATCGTGCCCTTCCCGCCGGGCGGCAACATCGACATCACCGGCCGCACCCTCGCTCCGGGCCTGACGGAGGCCCTCGGACAACCCATCATCGTCGACAACCGCGGCGGCGCCGGCGGCACCATCGGCACCGAGCTCGCCGCCAAAT
>CAZXNF010000162.1:0-7679 GCA_964641785.1 uncultured Streptomycetaceae bacterium
GGCATCGACCGCGTTGTAGCCGGATTCGGACATCCCCCACGGCACGCCGCGCTGCTGCCCGTAGGCGATCTGCCGCTGCACCGCCGCGTGGGCCGTCTGGTCGAGCAGCGTGTCCTCGTACGCCGGCATCACCAGCAGCGGCATCAGGTACTCGAACATCGAGCCGCTCCACGACAGCAGCGCCGGTTCGCCGCCGGTGCTGGTCAGCAGCCGGCCGAGCGCAAACCAGTTTTCCTGCGGCAACTGCCCCTGCGCGATCGCCACGAAGCTCGTCGCCCGCGCTTCCGAGGCCAGCAGATCGTAGGCGCTCGGATCGCGCCGGCCTTCGGTCACGTTGTAGCCGATGGCGAGCAGTTTGCGCGCGGGGTCGAACAGGAAGGCGTACTGCATGGCGGCGAGCGAGGCGCAGGCTTGCGCGAGGCGCTCGAGCTCGGCGAGGCGCGCGTTCGCGCGGCGGCCGCCTTCGCCGCCGAAGGCGGCCCGTTCGCGCAGTGTCGGCATGCCGCCAATCTCCACCAAGGCGAGCGGCGTTTCGACGTGGAAGTCTTCAAGCTCGGCGAGCGTGTCGCGGCATTGCCAGGCGAGCGCCTGCGCCCAGTCCTGCGCTTCGCTTGCCGCCACCGCAGCCGGGTCGGCGAGGACGGCCGCGGCGCCAGTGGCCAGCGCATCGATAAAGGCCCGGGCGCCGCCGACCCCGGCCGGCGGTTGTGGATCCACCGTCACCGGCGTCTGGCCCGGCCGCGCGTCGTTCAGCAGGGCCAGGGTCTCCAGCAGGCCTTCCCGCCAGCGCGGCGCCAGGAGGGGCGCGTCCGCCAGCGCAAGCAATCCCGGGCGCAGCGTGAGCAGGTGGCTGGCGAGGTTGCCGCTGTCGACCGACGAAATGTAGAGTGGCGGCAGGGGCTTGAGCGATTGCGTGTCGTACCAGTTATAGAAGTGGCCCTGGTGGCGCTCCAGCGCCTGCATCGTGGCCAGCGTGTTCGACGTGCGCTCGAGCAGCCGCGCGACCGTGAGATAGCCGAAGTCGTACGCGGACAGGTTCGCGAGCAGCGCGAGCCCCATGTTGGTCGGCGAAGTGCGGTGGGCGAGCACCGCGACGGGGTGTTCCTGGAAATTGTCGGGCGGCAGCCAGTGGTCCGCGGGACCGACGAAGCGGTCGAAAAACGCCCAGGTCTTACGGGCCATGCGGTGCAGAAAGGCGGTCTCGACCGCCGTCAGCCGGGCCACGCGGCGGGGACGCGGCCGGCCCAGCCACCAGGCCATGGCGGGCGACGCCAGCCACAGCAGCAAGATGGGGGCAGCGACGGCCAGCGACGCGGGCTGGTAAGCGATGAGATAAGCAGTCGCGGCAACCGCGAGCACGGGGCCGGCCCCCATCGCCCGATACGCGGCGGCCAGTCCATCGCTGCGTTCCCCGTCGGTGTCCTGCACGCCCGATGCCGTCCATTCCAGCAGGCGGGTGCGCGTCACTACCAGGCGCCCGAGGGTACGCACGACCGCGTGCAGACTGAACAACGCCTCATGCGGCAGGCACGCCAATGCAAACGCCGCCTGGGCGAAATGCTGTCCGGCCGTGTGCAGGGCCGCCGCAAGATGGCGCTGCGGCGGCGCCTCGGGCGGCCGGTTGAACAGTTCCATCAGCGACGCCAGCAGGGGCGGCAGCAGGACGATGCCGAGCACCACCAGGGTCCAGTACCAGGCCGGCCACAGCACGGTCCACCCGGCGAGCAGCAACAGCAGCAGGGCCGCGGGCACGAGGCTCCGCCGCAGGTTGTCGAAGATTTTCCATTGCGAGAGGCGGGACAGCGGATTCGCATGCCGCGGCGTGCCGGCCGCGGCGTTGCCGGGCACGCGCGAGAACAGCCACTGCGCGATCTGCCAGTCGCCGCGGATCCAGCGGATGCGGCGGCTCACGTCCGCCCGGTACTGCGACGGATAGGCTTCGTAGAGCTGGACATCGCTCAGCAGCCCCGCGCGGGCGTAGCAGCCCTCGACCAGGTCGTGGCTCAGGATCCGGTTGTCGGGAAAGCGGTCCTTGAGGGCCTGTTCGAAAGCATCGACGTCGTAGATGCCCTTGCCGATGAACGAGCCCTCGCCGAACAGGTCCTGGTACACGTCGGACACCGTGCGGGTGTACGGGTCGATGCCGGACTCGCTCCCGAACAGCCGCGCGTAACGCGTGCGCTTGGCCGCGGGCAGGCTGACGGCCATGCGCGGCTGCAGGATGCCGTAGCCCTCGACGATGCATTGCCGGGCGGCGTCGTAGCGCGGACGGTTCAGGGGATGCGCCATCGCCGCCACGAGTTGGCGCGCCGCATCGCGCGGCAGCTGCGTATCGGTGTCGAGCGTGATTACGTAGCGGACGTTCGCCAGCAGGCCGGTCTCGCCCGCGACTTCAGCGAACGGGTCCTGCAGGCCCCCGCGCAGCAGCGCATTCAATGCCGCCAGCTTGCCGCGCTTGCGCTCAAAGCCCATCCAGCAGCGCTCCTGCGCGTTCCAGCGGCGCGCGCGGTGGAACAGGAAGAAACTGTTGCCCGCGTACTTTTCGTTCAGTCCCTCGATGCGCTGACGGGCGAGGTGCACCAGGTCAGCATCCCCGGGCAGCGTTTCCTGCGCCGCGTCGAGGTGGTCGGTAAGCAGGCCGAAGTGCAGGTGGTCGTCGCGGTTCGCGAGGAAGCGCACTTCCAGCGCTTCGACCAGATCTTCGATCTCGGGTGCACCCGCCAGCAGGGCCGGCACTACCACCAGCGTGCGGCACTCCGGCGGTATGCCCGACGCAAAATCCAGTCGCGGCAACGGATGCGGCGCCGCCAGCGCGGCCACCAGCCGGTTGACCAGCGCGACGGCCAACTGGCTGGTGGCGAGCAGCGACAGGCCGCCCACCAGCGCGAACAGCAGACCCGTCGCGCCGCTGGCGTACGCCGCGGCCAACAAGCCGGCGCTCAGCGCACCCGCGAGCAGGGCGATCGCCCCCAGATAGAACGCGAGCGCATGGCGGCGGCCCGTGCGGGCCAGACGTTCGGCGACCGGCAGCCGCACCGCCGCCGCCGCTTCGAGCCGGGGCAGTCCGCGATCGATCAGATAAAACCCGACGTGCGAAGCGCGGGGGTCCTGCGCGCCCTTGCCATCACCGGCGCCTGCCGTCACGGCCGCCGCTGCCGCGCGCGCCAGCCGGACAGCCTGTCCGGCCACCTCCTCCTCGGACAGCCGGCTCGTTTTCGCCAGCCGTTCGACCGCGTGGCGGTAGCGGTCGCGGGTGGCGAAATCCATGCTGGCGTAGAGCGGGTCCCGCCGCAGTTCGCGCTCGACGACACCCAGCGTCTCGACGAACTCGCGCCAGTCCATCGCGCCCAGCAGGCGCAGGCTGCCGATGCTGTTGCTCATCGAGACCTGGTCGGCCGCCTGCTCCCGCGTCTCGGACTGCACGAGCTGCTCGATGGTCAGGCCCGATTCGGACAGCCGCTGCTCGATCCAGGTCAGCGGCAGCACCAGCGCGCGGCTCTTGCCCTGCAGCCGGCGGGCCAGCTCGGCGACGAACGAACTCACCATCGGCGGGTGCGAGCGCGCCATGTCCGCGGTGACGAGGATGAGGCTCTTCGGATCATGCTCCGCAACCTCCATCATCTGGTCGGCCCAGACAGCGGCGCGGCTGCGCTCGGTGGTGGCCGCCGCGACCCGGGCGGCGACCCGCCGCAGGTTCTCGATCAGGGCCAGGCGCAGCATGATGGGAATCGCCCACAGTTCGCCCAGCCGCAGCGGCATGACCGTCTGATAGGCCGCGACGAAGCGCCGCAGTCCTTCCGGGTCCAGATGCCCGTCGCCGTGGGAAACGACCTCCAGCGCGATGTCGTACACGCGCGGCAAACCGGCCGACGGCCCGTTGCGCAGGCGCGGCAGTTCGCCGCTGTAGGCCTTCGGCAGATGCCGCCGGGCGGTACGGACCTGCTCTTCAATCAGGTAAAAGTTGTCGAGCAGCCATTCGCCCGCCGGCGCAATACGCTGCTTCTCCTCGAGCGCCGTCTTGAGCAGGGTGCCGGCATCGACCAGGACGCTTTCGTTGCTGGCCAGCCGCGCGAGCAGCCGGTCCCGGCCGTAGCGCGGACTCTGTTGATGCCCGGCCGCCAGCGTGCGGCCGTGGCTGTCCATCTGGTCGGCGCTGAAGAGTTCCGCGCGCAGCGGCAGCTCGTGGGGCGACTGCATCGCAGCGGCGCCGCGCCAGCGCGCCCACCAGCGGGCAAGCTCCAATTGCAGTAACGGCATGTCCAGCGGGATCGCCCCTTGGTGAAAAAACGGACTTCCGCCCACGACGCGGGCGAGACCCTTGCCGGGCCCGGGGCTTCAGGTGCCGGTCAGCCGGTCGGCGACCGCATGCACTCTGTATCAGTATGCCGCAGTTGCGGCAAACGATCCGTGCGCTGGCGAACAGATTACGGGAACGATTGAATTCTCGCGCCCATTATGACTGGCATTTCCGCTGTTGGTGTGCTACCGAACATACAGGTCGGGCAGGCACGCGCATCCTCCTTTGCCTGATGGTCACCCCCCAGAACATGCTCCTTGCCGCACTGCCGAGGGCGGCCTATCTTAAGCTCCTGCCGGACTTGTCGCCCGTCACGCTGTCGCTGGGCAAGATCCTGTACGAGCCGCACCAGTCGATGCGGCACGTTTACTTTCCGGAACAATGCCTCGTGTCGCTCCTCACCAAGGTGGACGGCCGCCTCGCGCTCGAGGTCGGCATGGTGGGCCGCGAAGGCATGGTCGGCGTGCCGTTGGCGCTGGGCATCAAAATGACGTCGCTGCGCGCGCTGGTACAGGGGGAAGGCCCCGCCCTGCGGATGGACAAGGGCCGCTTCCTCAGCGCGCTGCGCAACAACCCGGCCCTGCAACGGGGAGTCCACGGCTACATCCACCTGCTGATGGGGCAGATCGGCCAGACCGCGGCGTGCAACCGTTTCCATGAGCTCGAAGCGCGGCTGGCCCGCTGGCTGCTGATGACCCGCGACCGCGTGGGTAAGGGGGAATTCCGCCTGACGCAGGAATTCCTCTCGCACATGCTCGGCGTGCGCCGGGTGGGCGTAACGAAAGCGGCCTCCGCCTTCCAGCGCAAGAAACTGATCGAATACACCCGGGGCAAGATGCGCATCCTTGATCACCGCGGCCTTGAAGCGGCCGCCTGCTCCTGTTACCGCCGTGCCTGCGCCGAACCCGGCGCGATTCCGTCCTGGCGGCCCGCGCAGTCCCCGCCACGCAACGTACCCGCCCTCCACGGCGTGAAGGCCGCGGTCCCACGCTTGGGCAACGTACCCCGAGTCGTTCGCCCGTCATCGCATTTGATTCAGCCAGCGGAATAACCACGCTTGTGCGCGGTAGCGCACGGCATGCCCGGAGGTTTAGTCATACAACTTGAACGGAATCGCTTCGCGCCGCGCGATTCCCCAACAACCCGAACGATCTCCGCGCGCAGATTTTGTTGACCACATCAAAGGAACGACCATGAAGCATTCGATACTGCTGGAAAACATGCTGAAACGTCCGCTGCTGCTTGCGGTGATCGCGACCTTCGCCGCCGGGTGCTCGACTACCGAGCCTGTGGCACAGCGCTCGCCGGATCCCGTGAGCTGGGTGGGCCCCGCCGGCCCCGCCGGTCCTGCCGGGCCCGCTGGTGCACAAGGCGCGCCCGGTGCAACGGGTGCGCCGGGCGTGGCGATGGCAGGTCCTGCGGGCCCCACCGGCGCCACCGGCCCCGCCGGCATGCAAGGTCCGTCGGGCGCCACCGGCAGCCCGGGCGCGATGGTCATGGGTCGTGCCGGCCCGGCCGGTCCCGCCGGCCCCGCAGGCGTGCAGGGGGCGACCGGTTCCACGGGCGCCCAAGGTTCAAGCTTGGCAGGTCCGGCCGGTCCCAGAGGCAGCACGGGTGTCGCCGGCGTGCAAGGCGTCACCGGCAGCACGGGTGCACAAGGTCCGAGCACCGTGGGTCCGACCGGCCCGGCAGGCGTTGCGGGCATTACCGGCGCGCGAGGCGCCACGGGATCGACCGGCGCGCAGGGCGCGACGGATCTCGCCGGTATCAGCGGCCCCGCCGGTGCAACCGGCGCAGGCGGTCCGCAAGGCGCGGTCGGACCCACCGGCGCGCAGGGCCCGCTGGCTGGCGCCGGCGGCAACTGGAACTCGTATCGCGATTACACGTTCAACATCAACAGCGACGAGATTCTGCGCGGCGACAGCGACAAGGCCCGCGAGATCGCGGCCTACATGAAACAGTATCCGTCCTCGCAGGTAGCGATCGATGGCGCGAACGAACGCCGGGTCAACGCCGTGCGCAATGCCCTGATCAACGCCGGCGTGCCGGCCAACCGGATCCAGACCGGGGCGTACGGCGACCCGCAACTCCGGCGTGACGGTCGGGTCGGGGTGCTGGTGAGCGCTGCGAACTGACCGGGATTTATTCCGGGCGGGAGTGACGCGCCACCCAGCGCGTCGCTCTCATTCATTGTCCGGCGCGACCGCACGTACGACCGCTGCAACCCCGTCGACCGGAGAGCAGAATGAAGGCACTCGTTTACCGCGGGCCGGGACTGAAGGCGCTCGAAGAGCGCCCGAAGCCCGTACTACTGAAGCCGGGCGACGCCATCGTGAAGATGGTGAAGACGACCATCTGCGGCACCGATCTGCATATCCTCAAGGGCGATGTACCGACCTGCGCGCCGGGTCGCATTCTCGGGCACGAGGGCGTTGGCATCGTCGATGCCGTGGATGCCGGTGTGACGGCCTTCCGGCCGGGCGACCGCGTGCTCATTTCGTGCATCTCCGCCTGCGGCAAGTGCGACTACTGCCGGCGCGGCATGTATTCGCATTGCACCACCGGCGGCTGGATCCTCGGCAACGGGATCGACGGCACCCAGGCCGAATACGTCCGCATCCCGCACGCGGACACCAGCCTCTATCCGATTCCGCCAGGCGCTGACGAAGAGGCGCTGGTGATGCTGAGCGACATCCTGCCGACGGGCTTTGAATGCGGTGTGCTCAATGGCAAGGTCGCACCGGGCTCGACGGTGGCGATCGTCGGCGCCGGGCCGATCGGTCTGGCCACGCTGCTGACCGCACAACTGTACTCACCCGCACAAATCATCGTGATCGATCTGGACGACAACCGCCTGGCCGTGGCGCAGCGCTTCGGCGCCACGCAGACCATCAACAGCAAAGACGGCAACGCCGCCGAGAAGGTGAAGACGCTCACTGCGGGCATCGGCGTGGATGCCGCCATTGAAGCGGTCGGCATACCGGCCACCTTCCTGCTCTGCCAGGAACTGGTGGCGCCCGGCGGCATCATCGCCAACATCGGCGTGCACGGCCAGAAGGCCGACCTGCATCTGGAGCGGCTGTGGTCACAGAACATCGCGATCACGACCCGGCTGGTCGATACCGTCTCCACGCCAATGCTGCTGAAGACCGTGCAATCGAACAAGATCGATCCCACCCGCCTGATCACGCACCGCTTCGCACTGGACCAGATCCTCGACGCCTACGACACCTTCGCCCGCGCGGCGGAGACCCACGCGTTGAAAGTCATCATCACTTCTTAGGGGAAGCTCTGAGAAACGCTTCTCTTGTCATTCCGGCGAAACCCGGAAACCAGTGAATTCAAGGCACTGGACACGAGCGGCACTTACTTAAGAACTTTT
>CAZXNF010000163.1:0-4874 GCA_964641785.1 uncultured Streptomycetaceae bacterium
CCAAGTCGATCTGCCTGAATTTCGGCATCGCGCGCGAATTCGGCGGCCGCTGCAATCTGCGCTTCGACGACACCAACCCGACCAAGGAAGACATCGAGTACGTCGAGTCCATCCAGCAGGACGTGCGTTGGCTGGGTTTTGAATGGGACGAGCTGCGCCATGCCTCGGACTATTTCGAAGTCTTCTACCAGTGCGCGGAAAAATTGATTGGCGACGGCAAGGCCTTCGTCTGCGACCTGTCCGCCGACGAGGTGCGCGCGTATCGCGGCACGCTCACGGAACCCGGCCGCAACTCACCGTTCCGCGAGCGCAGCGTCGAGGAGAACCTCGACCTGTTCCGGCGCATGCGTGCCGGCGAGTTCGCCGACGGCGCACGCACCCTGCGCGTCAAGATCGACATGAGCTCGGGCAACATCAACCTGCGCGACCCGGCGATCTACCGCATCCGCAAGGCGCACCACCACCGCACGGGCGACGCCTGGTGCGTCTACCCGATGTACACCTACGCGCATCCGATCGAGGACGGTCTCGAGCAGATCACGCACTCCATCTGCACGCTCGAATTTCAGGACCAGCGGCCCTTCTACGACTGGCTGCTGGAGAAGCTCGCGGCGGGCGGTCTGCTGGCCCGGCCGGTGCCCAAGCAGATCGAGTTCGCGCGGCTGAACCTCACCTACGTCGTGCTCTCCAAGCGCAAGCTGATCCAGCTGGTGGAGGAAAAGCATGTCGGCGGCTGGGACGACCCGCGCATGCCGACGCTGGTCGCGGCGCGCCGCCGCGGCTACACGCCCGAGGGCTTCCGCCGCTTCGCCGAGCGCATCGGCGTGTCCAAGGCCGATTCGTGGATCGAGTACGCCATCCTCGAAGACTGCATGCGCGAGCACCTCAACGAAGTAGCACCCCGCCGCATCGCCGTGCTCGATCCGGTCAAGCTCATCATCGACAACTATCCCGCCGGCCAGGCCGACACCTGCCTCGCGCCCAACCATCCGCAGCAGCCGGAACTCGGCAAACGCGAAGTACCGGTGTCCCGTGAACTGTGGATCGAGCGCGAGGACTTCATGGAAACGCCCGCCAAGGGCTATTTCCGGCTGTTCCCGGGGAACAAGGTGCGCCTGCGCTACGCCTTCGTCGTCGAATGCACCGGCTGCGAGAAGGATGCCGCCGGCAAAGTCACCGCCGTGCACTGCAATTACTTCGCGGACAGCCGCAGCGGCTCGCCGGGTGCTGAGACCTACAAGGTCAAGGGCAACATCCACTGGGTGTCCGCCACCCACGCCTACCCCTGCGAGGTGCGGCTCTACGACCGCCTGTTCAAGGCACCGCATCCCGGCAGCCGCGTCGACGGCAATGAGCGCGACTTCCTGCAGGATCTCAATCCCGAGTCGAAGCGCGTCATCACCGCGATGCTGGAACCGGGCCTGAAGGATGTGGCGGCGGAGTATCGCTGCCAGTTCGAACGTCACGGCTATTTCATCGCCGACCGCATCGACTCGAAGCCGGGCGTGCCCGTCTTCAACCGCGCCGTGACCCTGCGCGACTCCTGGGGCAAGCCGGGCGCCTGAGGCGGCCGGGTCGCACGCGGCGGCGGATGGCCGACCTTTCCGCAGCGCAAATCGCGTACTGCGTCATCGTGATGCTGCTGGCCTATTCGCTGCGCGGCAGCGCGGGCTTCGGCGGCGCCGTCGGCATGCCCTTGCTGGCGCTGGTGATCCCCTTCAAGCTGCTGGTACCGGCCTGGACGCTGCTCGGACTCGCCTCCTCCACCGCGATCCTCGGCCACGAAGGCAGGAAAGTCTCGCTACGCGCCTTCGTCGCCTTCATTCCCTGGTGCCTGCTGGGCATCGCCGTCGGGCTTTATCTCTTTGCCACGCTGGATACCACCACGCTCACGCGCGGCCTCGGCGCGCTGGTGCTGGGCTACGCGGCGTGGACATTGTGGTTGATCGTGCGACCTGCGCCCGCGAGTGCTCCCGACGCGCCGCCCGGCGTTGCCGCGCGGATCGTCGCGCCGGTGGCCAGCGCCCTTGCGGGCGCGGTCGGCACGGTGTTCGGCACCATGGGCAGTGTGTTCTTCGCCATGTATCTCGACGCGCACCGGGTACCGAAGGCGCAATTCCGCGCCACGGTCTCCGCGATGCTGCTGGTACTGAGCGCGGTGCGCGGCGTGGGCTACTTCGCGACGGGCGAATTCACCCGCGAAGCACTGCTGCTGTTCGCCGCGGGATTTCCCCTGATGCTGGCCGGGATGCTGATCGGCAACCACATCCACGTGCGCCTCTCCGAGGCCGGCTTCCGCAAGCTCATCTGCGCTACGCTCTTCCTGTGCGGTATCCCCCTCCTCCTCAATTAGCACGCGCCGCCGTGGTGGCCATGCTGGCGCTCCTGGCTGGCACCGCCGCGGCCCAGCCCGCGGCGCCCGGGAGCGCACCCGAGTTCGTGTTCGCGACGGTCGTCGAGGGCCGCGCCGTGCTCGGCGCACGCGACGACTACGTGCAGGCGACCACGCCACTCGAACGGTCCGCGAAACTGAACACCACCGAGGCCGTCGGCGAGGAACGCTTCCGCCAGCACATGCAGAACGCCGTGCAGGACTGGACGCCGGAACAACGCGCGAATCTGAACCCGCTCCTCGACCGTATGGCCGGCTTCCTCAAGGGGCTGCGCTGGCAGAGGCCGGAACGCATCCTGCTCGTGCAGGCCGATGCGACGCTGGAGGATGACGCGCCGCACACCCGCGCCAACGCCATCATCCTGCCGCAGAGCGTCTACGCACGCGGCCCCGGCTTCATGGCCTACCTGCTGGCGCACGAGACCTTCCACGTGCTCTCGCGCAACAACCCGGCGCTGCGCGAGGCGCTCTACGCGGCGATCGGCTTCCAGCGCTGCGACACCGTCAGCATCCCGCCAGCGGTCCAGGCCTTGCGCATCACCAACCCGGACGCGGTGGAAAGTCGGCACACGATCGCGCTGCGCTTCCAGGGTCAGCCGGTGGACGTGCTGCCCTACATCCGCTTTGCCTCGGACGCGATCGACCCGCGTGCCGGTTTCATCAGCCAGGTGCAGGTCGCCTGGATGCCGGTCGACCGGCAAGGCGGCGCCTGCGTCGTACGCGCCGGTCCACTGGAGCGCGGCGCCCCGCCGCAGGCCTACGAAGGGCTCTTCGAGCAGATCGGCCGCAATACGCAGTACCTGTTTCACCCCGAGGAAATCCTCGCCGACAACTTCGCCCAGCTCTTCCTGACGACGATGCGCGGGTCCACCGAGGGCGTCGCCTCGCCGGAGGTGCTGGAAAGAATGCGCACGATCCTGTTTGAAGGCGCCACCCCGTGATGCGCGGCGTACTCGCGCTGGCCCTTGTCCTGATGGCCCCCGCCCTGGCGGCGGATGCCGGCGCAGACCTGCTCGCCGCCGCCGGCCGCGGCGAGGTGTCCGCCGTGCGCCGGCTGCTGGCGGGCGGCGCGCCGGCAAACGTCCGCGGCGCCGACGGCAGCACGCCGCTGTTGGCCGCTGCGTACGGCAACCATGTCGAGACGGCGCGGGTGCTGCTGGATGCCGGCGCGGACGTCAACGCGACCGACCGCGTACCGCGCACCCTGCTGATGGTGGCGGCGGTCCGCGGCTATCCGGACCTGCTCAGGCTGGCCATCGCCCGCGGGGCGGACCTGCGCATCCGCAACCAGTACGGCGGCATCGCGATCATTCCTGCCAGCCATTACGGCCACGTGGAGGTCGTGCGCCTCCTGATCGAGGCCGGCTCGCCGCTCGATCACGTGAACAACCTCGGCTGGACCGCCCTGCTCGAGACCGTGATCCTCGGCGACGGCGGCGCGCGGCACACTGAGATCGCGCGGCAGCTGGTCGCCGCGGGCGCGAAGGTCAATCTCGCCGACCGCGACGGCGTCACCCCGCTCGCGCACGCCCGACGGCGCGGCCAGGCGGACATCGTGCGCATCCTGGAAACCGCGGGCGCGCGCTGACGCCTGCGCCCACGTCGGTGACCGAAGTCCAGCGCGAGCTCCGCACGGACGACGGCGCGCGGATCGCCTATCGCGTGACGCCTGCCATCGAGCGCCGTCCCGGCCGCGCCGTGCTGCTGTTGCACGGCCTCGCTTCCAACCTAACCCGCTGGTCGGAGTTCGTCGAGCACACCTCGCTCAGCCGGCGCTGGGACGTGATCCGCTTGGACCTGCGCGGCCACGGCGGCTCCATCGCCACGCAGCCCGCGATCGGCCGCCGCCTCACGCTCGAACGCTGGTGCAGCGACCTTGCCGCCATCCTCGACGCCGAGGGCCATCCGGCCGGCGTGATTGCCGGGCACAGCCTCGGCGCGCAGGTCGCACTGCACTTCACGGTGAGCCACCCCGCGCGCATAACAGCGCTCGCACTGATCGACCCCGTGTTCCGGGCGGCGCTGCGCGGACGCTGGCGACTGATCGGCCGGCTCGGTCCCTTATTGGCGGGTGGCGCTGTCCTGGTGCGCGCGCTCAATGCCGCGGGCCTACGCCGGCGCAACATCCCCGCGCTCGACCTGCGCGCCCTCGACCTCCAAGCCCGCGAAGCCCTCCGCACCGGTGATGGCGGACGCGCATTCGTGCGCCATTACAGTTCCATGCGCGCGGATCTGCGGACCTTCCGGACGGCCGATTACCTGGAGGATGCCGCAGAGCTCTTCCGCCCCACCCCCGTGCCAGCCGCGATCGCCGTGCCGGTGCTGACGCTCCTGTCGGCAAGCGGCACCTTTGCCGATCCCGCCGCCTCGGCGCGCGTGGCGGCCGGCTTTCCGCGCGGCAGCACCGTCGGCATCGATTGCCATCACTGGCCGCTGACCGAACGCCCCGAGGAAGTCCGCGCCGCGATCGAGCGGTGGTGCG
>CAZXNF010000163.1:4884-7638 GCA_964641785.1 uncultured Streptomycetaceae bacterium
GCGCATAACGCCGCACCACCGCGTTTGACGCAGCGCCCGTACTCTGGGAATCTGCCCATCCGCACTCCGCAACCCCGCCCCCGGACCCACCGCCATGAACGAACTGCTGCTGACACCCGGCCCCGTGCAGGTGCCGCCCGAAGTGCTGGAGGCGGGCTGCGCGCCGATGACGCATCACAACGCACCCGCGATGCAGGCCGTTTTCCGGCAGGTGCTGGATGACCTGCGGCCGGTCTTCGGCAACGACGGCCCGATCCTCATCCAGAACTCCTCGGGGCGCGGCGCGATGGAAGCCGCGCTGACCAACCTGTTCAGCCCCGGCGACGCCGTGGCCATGCTGGTCAACGGTCGCTTCGGACTGCGCTTCGCCAGCATCGCGCGCGACCTCGGTCTGACGGTACACCCGGTTGCCGCCGACTGGCACTACGCCGCCAGCGAGGAGGAGATCGCGGAGACGCTCACGCGGCACCCCGGGATCAGGGGTCTCATCGGCTCCCTTTGCGAAACAGCCACCGGCGTGATGAACGACCTCGACGTGATCGGGCGCATGGGCGAGCGCTTCGGCGTGATCACGGTCGTCGATGCCGTCTCCGCGGCGGGCGGCGTGCCGATCCGCATGCAGGCGCGGAACATCGACGTGTGCTTCTCCGGCATCCAGAAGTGCCTGATGTCGCCGCCGGGGCTCGCGCTGGTGGCCACCAGCGAACGAGTGTGGGGCGCGATTGGTGCGTCGAAGCACTACCGCCACTATTTCAACTGGCTGAAGATGCGCGAGTGGGTGGAAGCGCCCAAGATCCGCATGATGGGCACGCCGCCCGAGTCGCTGTTGCGCAGCCTCGCGCGCGCCCTGGCGCTGATGCACGAGGAAGGGTTGACCGGGGTGTACGCGCGGCATGCGCTGCTGGCCGAGGCGTTCCACGCCTTCGTTCAGGCGACGGGCTGCGAGCTGGCGGCCAGACAACCGCAGTACCGCTCGCCCACGGTGTCGGCCATGATGCTGCCGGTGGGCATCAACGGCCGCGAACTCGTCCGGCGGGTACAGGACAACGACAACGTGTACCTCGGCGCCGGCCAGGACATGCTGAAGGAAGTCGCCGTACGCATGGGTCACATGGGGCCGGTGCGCCCTGACATGCTGCTGCGCGGCGTGACGGCCCTCGCGCGCGCCCTCGGCGAGTTGGGCATGGAGCCGCGCCTCGCGCAGGCCGGGGTCGAGGCCTGCATGCGCGTGCTTGCCCGCAGCGAACACAGGGCCTACGCCGCGTGAACCGCCGCGTCGTGAAGAGGCTCGCGATCGCCTGCGCCTGCGCCTGGTGTGCATCGCCCGCATTCGGCGCGACGCCGGCGGATTACCCCGCGCGGCCGCTGCGTATCGTCGTGCCCTCCCCCCCGGCCGGCGGCAACGACACCATGGCCCGGATCGCCGCGCAGCACCTGACTGACGTGTGGTCGCGCCCCGTGATCGTCGAGAACCGGCCGGGCGCCGGCGGCGCCATCGCTTTCGAGATGGTTGCCCGGGCCACGCCCGACGGCTACACGCTGCTGCTCGGCAGCACCAACCTCACCGTTCTACCCGACCTCACCAAGGTCGACTACGATCCGATCAAGAGCTACGCGCCGGTATCGCTGATGGCCACCTCGATGAACATCCTGCTCGTGCATCCCAGCGTGCCGGCCGCGACGGTGAAGGAACTGATCACCCTGGCCAGAGCGCAGCCTGGCAAGCTCAACTACGCGTCCGCAAGCATCGCCACCTCCTCGCACCTCGCGGCGGAGCTGTTCTGCCTGCAGGCCGGCATCAACGTGGTGCATGTGCCCTACAAGGGCGCGGGGCCGGCGTTGACCGACCTCATCGCCGGCCAGGTGCAGATGATGTTCGCCAATCCCGCAGCGTCGATCGCGCATGTGAAATCGGGCCGGCTCCGCGCGCTCGCGGTCAGCGGGGACAAGCGCTCCTCGCTCATGCCCGAGGTACCGACGGTCGCCGAGGCCGCGCTGCCGGGTTTCGAAGCCAGCACGTGGTGGGGCATCCTCGCGCCAGCGCGCACGCCGGATGCCATTATCAACAGGCTCAATGCCGAGCTTGCCCGCGCGCTCACCACGCCCGAGGCGCAGAGCCGCATGACCGCGCTCGGCGCGGACATCGTCGGCGGCCCGCCGCAGCGCCTGACCGAGCACCTGCGCGCGGAAATTCCGAAGTGGGGACGCGTGATCCGCGCGGCCAAGATCACGCTCTGAACACCCCCGCGCGGCACGCGACCGCCTCAGGAAAACACCATGCTCGACAAGCGCATCAAGCCCAGCCTCATCGCCAAGTACCTGGATCAGTACGTCATCGGCCAGGACGATGCCAAGAAGATCATGGCGGTCGCGGTCTATTCGCATTACCGCAAGATCGACAACGCGCAGCCGGACGCGATCCAGGTCGGCAAGAGCAACGTGTTGCTGATCGGCCCCTCCGGCACCGGCAAGACGCTGCTGTGCGAGACGCTCTCGCGGCTGGTCGGCGTGCCCTTCGTGACCGCCGATGCAACCTCGCTGGCGCAGACGCGCTACGTCAACGAGGAAATCGACGCGGTGCTGCAGCGGCTGCTGGACAAAGCCGACGGCAACCTCGCCCGCGCCCAGCTCGGCATCGTGTTCATCGACGAGGTCGACAAGCTCAAGGCGGAAAAGGGCCAGACCCGCAGCACCTCGGGCGAGAGCGTGCAGCACTCGCTGCTGAAAATCATGGAAGGCTCGCCGGTCAAGCTC
>CAZXNF010000164.1:0-7627 GCA_964641785.1 uncultured Streptomycetaceae bacterium
GGGATGGACGCGCCGAAGCTCTGGCCCGGATGCTGGCGCAACATCATCTCGGCCAGGCGCGCGCCGTTCGGCCCGGACGCCTTCAGGCTCGCCACGTACTCGCGGCGCTGCAGGTTCTCGCGGATCGCGATGTACTCCATCTCGGACGTGATGATGCCCTTGCGGGCGTAGTGCATCTGCGAGACGTTGCGGCCCGCGAGCGCGCGGCGCGGCTTGCGATGCAGGTTGAAGCGCAATTCCGCGAGCTTCGCATCGGCCAGGCGCTCCTGCCCGTAGCGCGAGGTGGGCCCGGCGAGCGTTTCGGTGTCGGCGCGTTCCGCGATCCAGCGCTCGCGCAGCGCCGCCAGGCCGGCGCGGATGTCGATCTTCACGGCCGGATCGGTATAGGGACCGCTGGTGTCGTACACCGTGACCGGCGGATTCTTCTCCGCACCGAAGGACGCCGGCGTGTCCGACTGCGACACTTCGCGCATCGGCACCCGCAGATCGGGCCGCGAGCCCTGCACGTAAATCTTGCGCGAATTGGGCAAGGGCTGCACCGCCGCTTCGTCAACTTGCGCGGTGGCGTTCAGAAATTTCGGATTGGCGTTCATGGGCGCTCACTTGCTCCGGTGGCAGTAAGACCGCGCAATACCGGAGGGCGGAGCAGCCGGCGGACGGAACTTCCCGGCCCGCACAGGCCAACGCTTCCCTACGACGGCATTACCCGTGTCAGGTTCAAAGGGTATCTCTCACCGACTTTTATCAGGCTTGAGGTATCAGCACCGAGGACTGAAGAAGGCCTTCCTCTCAGTCCCGGATGCTGATTCCTGCAAGCTTAAAAAGCGGACCCCCAGGTTCAAGTCCACGCTACTGTAAATATGCGATAATTGCAACCGCGATTCTCAGCCGTTTCTCCCGTAATCCATTGACCCATTGAAATTCAAGTTCACGCCGCAGCACGCCCATGGACTACGAACACGCGCGCTTCAACATGATCGAGCAGCAGATCCGCACCTGGGAGGTGCTCGATCCGCGCGTGCTGTCGCTGCTGTCCGAACTCCGGCGCGAAGACTACGTGCCGCCGCAATACAAGAGCCTGGCGTTCGCCGACATGGAAATCCCGCTCGGCCAAGGCGAAGTGATGCTCGCGCCCAAGCTGGAGGCGCGCCTGGTGCAGGAGCTGGCGCTCACGCCGGACGACAGCGTGCTGGAGATCGGCACCGGCAGCGGCTACATGACGGCGCTGCTCGCAAAACTGGCGCGGCATGTCCACAGCGTCGAGCGCATCACCGCGCTGGCCGATGAAGCGCAGCAGCGGCTGACGCGCCATGGCATTGCCAACGTGACGGTCGAAACCGGCGACGGCGCGCGCGGCTGGTCGCCCCGCGCGCCCTACGACGCCATCGTGCTCACCGGTTCTGTTCCCGTGCTGCCGGAGGCTTTCCGCCAGCAACTGAAGGCCGGCGGCCGCCTGCTGGCGATCGTCGGCGAAGCGCCGGTGATGACCGCGCAGCTCACCACGGCGGTCGGTGCCGGCGCCTTCAACACCGTCGGCCTGTTCGAAACCTGCATCCCGCCGCTGCGCAACGCACTGCAGCCGGAACGCTTCGTGTTCTGAGCATGATTCCGCAACTGGCGGCGCCGGACCTGAAAGCGTGGCTCGAAGACGCCGCGCGCGCGCGCCCGGTCGTGCTCGACGTACGCGAGCCCTGGGAGCACGCGCTGTGCGCCATCGAGGGCAGCCGTCACCTGCCGATGCAGGAAATCCCGGCGCGCGTCGGCGAACTGCCGCGCGGCGCCGACATCGTGGTGCTGTGCCATCACGGCATGCGCAGCCTGCAGGTCGCGGACTTCCTCGCGCAGGCGGGCTTCGAAAAAGTCCATAACCTCGCCGGCGGCATCGCGGCCTGGGCCGACCAGGTCGAGCCTTCGATGGCGCGCTACTGACATGCAGGCAAGCCGACTGATACCGTGTGCCGCCGCGCTGCTGTTTGCCTGCGCGCCGCGCATCGGCCTCGCTGCTGACCTGGTGTCGATCTACCAGGAAGCGCTGATGCGCGACTCCACCTACAGCGCGGCGCGCTACCAGCGTCAGGCTTCGCAGGAAAAACTCCCGCAAGGCCTCGCCGGCCTGCTGCCGTCGGCATCGGCCGCCGCCAACACGCAGTACAACGACCGCACGATCCAGTTCCGCAATCCCGGCGCCGCGGCCGTGAACAGCCAGTTCAACTCGAATTTCTGGAACGTATCGATCACCCAGCCGCTGTTCCGCATGCAGAACTGGGAGGCCTACCAGCAGGGCAAGATCCAGGTGGCGCTGGCCGAGGCGCAGTTCGTGCAGGCCACGCAGGACCTGATGCTCCGCGTGTCGCAGGCCTACTTCGACATCCTGCTCGCCGAACAGGATCTCAACCTCGCACGCGCGTCCAAGGCCGCCTTCGCGCGGCAGTTCGAGCAGGCCAAGCGCAACTTCGAAGTCGGCACCGCCACCATCACCGACGCCAACAACTCGCAGGCCCAGTTTGATCTCGCGGTCTCCACCGAGATCGGCGCGATCAACACGCTGGAAGTCCGCAAGGAAGCGCTGGCCCGCATCATCGGCCGTCCGGCCCCTGACCTGAACCGCCTGTCGCAGAATTTCGAGACGCGCCTGCCCGAGCCGAACAACATGGACCGCTGGGTGGAGACGGCCGTGCAGGCCGCGCTGCCGGTGCAGATCGCGCAGGCCACAGTCGATTTCCAGAGCCGCGAAGTCAGTCGCAACCGCGCGGCCCACTTGCCGACCCTGGACGCCTTTGCGAGCTACGCCGACAACGCCAGCGGCGCGGGGATCAATACCAACCTCGGCAACGAAACCCGGAGCAGCATCGTCGGTCTGACGCTCGCCATTCCCCTGTACCAGGGCGGTCTCGTCAATTCGCGCGTGCGCGAGGCGCTCGCGCTGCAGGACAAGACCCGGCAGGACCTCGAAAGCGCTAAGCGGCAGGCGTCTTTCGACACGCGCCAGGCCTTTCTCGGGGTGACCAACGGCGCCGCGCAGGTGCGCGCGCTCGAGCAGGCCGTGCGATCCAACCAGATCAACCTCGACTCCACTCGGCTCGCGCAGGAAGTCGGCATCCGCACGGAAGTGGATGTGCTGCTCGCCACCCAGCAGTTCTTCCAGGCGCAGCGCGATCTCGCCAACGCCAAGTACGTCTATGCGAACGCGGTGCTGCGTCTGAAGGCGGCCGCCGGCGCGCTCACCGAGGACGACCTCGCCTTTGTGAACCGCTGGCTCGCGCCGTGACCGGCGCGCTCTCCGCGCGCAAGACCGAACTCCGCAAACAAGTCCTCGCCGCGCGGGACGCGCTCGCACCCGCGGTGCGTGCCGACGCCTCCGCCCGCGCGCTCGCGCGGGTAGCCGCACTTGACGCGCTCCATAGCGCACGCTGCGTGATGGCCTACCTGTCTTTCGGCAGCGAACTCGACACCGCCGGCCTCGTCCGCGACCTCCTGGCCCGTGGCGTGCGGCTGGCGCTGCCGCGCATCAATGCCGCGACCGGCGAGATCGATCCGTGGGTGGTCTCCGACCCGGCGCGCGACACGGTGGCGGGAAAGTGGGGCCTGCGCGAGCCCGACCCCGCGCGGTGCACACTGGTGGACCTCGCCGACATCGACTTCGTGCTGCTGCCGGGCGTCGCCTTCACCGTCAACGGCAAGCGGCTCGGCTACGGTCGCGGCTACTACGATCGCCTGATCGCACGCTTTCCGGCACGGCCGGTGCTCGTCGCCGCGGCGTTTGAACTGCAGCTCGTGCCCGATCTGCCGACCGGCCCCGCCGATCAGCGCACCGATCTCGTCGTCACCGAAAAAGACGCCTACCTCGCCTGCTGAAGTATCAGGGTCGCGAACGTACGCGCCGTGGCGCCGCGATGGCGCTCGGCGAATGCCCGGCCCGCCGCCGCCATCGCCTGCGCACGGCCGGTATCTCCCAGAATCTCCCGCACGGCACCGGCGAGCGCCGCGCTGTCGGCCACCTGCACCGCCGCACCCGCCTCGACCGCGCGGCGGGTCGCTTCGGCGAAGTTGAAGGTGTGCGGTCCGATGACGACGGGCGCGCCCACCGCGCAGGCCTCGATCAGGTTCTGCCCGCCGAAGGGCAGCAGGCTGCCGCCGACGAACGCGCAATCGCACGCGGCGTACCAGGCGAACAGCTCGCCCATGGAATCGCCCAGCCAGACTTGCGTATCCGCCGCCGGCACGGTGGCCTGGCTGCGCCGCTGCACGCGCAGGCCGCGCGACTCTGCCAGGCGCGCGACTTCGTCGAAGCGCTGCGGATGGCGCGGCACCAGCGCCAGCAACACACCCGGCATTCGCAACGCCGCCAAGGCCTCCAGCAACAGCGTTTCCTCGCCTTCACGCGTGCTGGCCGCCAGCCACAGCGGGCGGCCCGCCAGCGCCGCGCGCCATTCGCGGCCACGCGCCACCAGCGCGGGCGGGGGGGCGACGTCGAACTTGATGCTGCCGGTCACCGTCACCGCCGTGGCGCCGAGCGCCCGGAAGCGTTCCGCATCCACGTCCGTCTGCGCGGCGATGCCGCTGAGCGAGGCCAGCGTCTCGCGCACAAACCCGCCGCCGAGCCGGTAACGCCCGAAGGATTTTTCCGACAGCCGCGCGTTCACCAGATGCAGCGGCATGCCCCGCCCATGGCACGCGGCGATGAGATTGGGCCACACTTCGGTTTCCATCAGCAGGCCCAGCACCGGATGGAAATGGTCCAGAAAACGCCGCACCGCGAACGGATAGTCGTACGGCAGGTAGCAGCGATAGATGCGGTCCCCCGCAAGTTCCACCCCGGTGTCGCGGCCGGTCGGGGTCATGTGCGTGAGCAGCACCGCATGCGCCGGATGCCGCGCGAGCAGCGCCTCGATCAGCGGCTGGGCGGCGCGCGTTTCGCCCACCGACACCGCATGGATCCAGAGTACCGGCTGCGCGATGGAGAAATCGTAGCGGCCGAAACGTTCCGCCACATGCGCGCGATACCCCGGTTCGCGGCGCGCGCGCGCAAACAGGTGCCAGGCGATGCGCGGCGCGGCGAGCCACAGCAGCAGTTGATAGAGCAGGCGCATGCTCAGCCCATCGCCTGCGCGAGGGCGCCGGACACCGCCGCCACGTCGGGGACGCCGCGGCCATCACCGACATTGACCGCCCGCGCGCAGCCGAAGAGCCCGGTGGCTGCGGTATCGGTCGCCACATAAACGCCGACGGTCGGCACGCCGAGCGCGCCCGCAAGATGTGTCAGTCCCGTATCCACGCCGACGACGCCCTGCGCGCCCGCGAGCAAAGCCATCACGGCGGGCAGCGCCAGCGCCTCCGGCACCCGCGCGTTCGCCATCGCCGCCGCGAGCCGCTCGCTGCGCGCGCGCTCCTCCGCACTGCCCCACGGCAGCACGCAGCGCAGGCCGCGCGCCGCCAGCGTTGCCGCCAATGCGATCCAGTGCGATTCCGGCCACAGCTTGGCGGCCGCACTGGTCGCATGCAGCAGCACGGCGTACGGAGCCTCGCCGGCCGCCGGCGTGGCCGTGATCCCGAAGTCCGGTACGCCGTCCGGCGCGTAGCCCAGCGCGCGCGCCGCCAGTTGCCGGTTGCGTTCGACGGCGTGCAGCGTCCACGGAATCGCGAAGGTACGGTCATAGAAGAACGCCAGCGGCTCGCGCGCGCTCGCCCAGTCCAGACCGTAGGCCGGTCCGCGCGCGCGCCAGGCCAGCCAGGCGCTTTTCAGCAGGCCCTGCGTGTCGACGACGGCATCGTAGGGTTCGCGCTTCAGGATGTTCAGCACGTCATGCGCGGCACGACGCACCTCGCCCCGCCAGAAGGCGCTGCGCCAGCGGCGGATCTCAACCTCGATGACCCGTGCAACACCCGGGTGCCGGCGCGGGATGTCGGCGAACGCGCGTTCGACCACCCACTCCACGTGCGCGTCCGGAAACGCGCGGCGGAGGTCGCTGACCACGGGCAGGTTGTGCACTACGTCGCCTAACGAGGAGGTCTTGATGAGGAGGATGCGTTTCATGCGGGGTACGCGATCGCGAGGGTTGCGCGCAGGCGCGAGCCTACACGCAATCAAGGATAGCGCCTAGAATACAAGCACTTCCGACAGCCCCCATGAAAATTCTCGTCACCGGAGCCGCCGGTTTTATCGGCATGCATGTCGCGCACCACCTGCTCGCGCGCGGCGACGAGGTGGTCGGCGTCGACAACCTCAACGACTATTACGACGTCGCCCTCAAGCGCGCGCGCCTCGACACCCTGCAGGCGCACCCGCGCTTCCGTTTCGAGAAGCTCGACCTCGCGGACACGGATGCTGCGGCCGCGCTGTTCGCGCGGGAGCGCTGCCCGCGCGTGGTGCATCTGGCCGCGCAGGCCGGCGTCCGCTACTCGCTCAGCAATCCGCAGGCCTACGCGCAGTCCAATCTCGCCGGGTTCCTCAACGTCCTCGAAGCTTGTCGGCACCACGGCGTCGAGCATCTGGTGTTCGCCTCCAGTTCCAGCGTGTACGGCGCCAACACGGCGCTGCCCTATTCCACGCACGCGGGCGCCGACCATCCGGTCAGCCTCTACGCCGCGACCAAGAAGGCGAACGAACTAATGGCGCATGCCTACAGCCACCTGTACCGGCTGCCGGTGACGGGGCTGCGCTTCTTCACGGTCTACGGCCCCTGGGGCCGGCCCGACATGGCCTATGCGATTTTCACCCGGGCCATTCTCGACGGCCAGCCGATCGACGTCTTCAATCACGGACGGATGCAGCGCGACTTCACCTACATCGACGACGTCGTGGAAGGCGTGGTGCGCGTGCTGGACCGCGTGCCCGCGGCCGACCCGGCCTTCGACCCCGCGCGGCCCGACCCGGCCACGAGCCACGCGCCGTACCGGCTTTACAACATCGGCAACCACACGCCGGTGGAACTCGGCGTGTTCATCGCCACGCTCGAACGGCTGCTGCAGCGGACCGCGAAGAAAAATCTGCTGCCCATGCAGCCCGGCGACGTGCTGGAAACCTTCGCCGACGTGGCCGATCTCCAGCGCGACGTCGGGTTCGCGCCCTCGACGCCGCTCGACACCGGACTGGCCCGTTACATCGAGTGGTATCGCGCCTATCACCGCATCCCCGCGGCCGCCTGAGCGCTCATGCCGATACTGGTGACAGGCGGTGCCGGTTTTATCGGTTCGGCCTTCGTGCTGGGCTGGATCGCCGCGCGCGGCACGCCGGTGGTAACGCTCGACAGCCTGACCTATGCGGGCAACGCCGCCAACCTCGCCGCGCTCGCGCAGGATCCGCGGCACACTTTCGTGCATGGCGACATCAACGACCGCGCGCTGGTGCGCGGCCTGCTGGAACGGCACGCGCCGGAAGCCATCGTCCACTTCGCCGCGGAGAGCCACGTGGACCGTTCGATCCACGGACCGGAAGCCTTAGTCCGCACCAACGTGACCGGCACCTGGGCGCTGCTCGAGGAAACACGCTTGTGGTGGCAGGCCCGCTTCGGCGCGCAGCAGGCGGCGTTCCGCTTCCTGCACGTCTCGACGGACGAGGTCTACGGGTCGCTCGGCAAGAACGATCCGCCGTTCACCGAAGCCTCGCCCTACCGCCCCAACAGCCCGT
>CAZXNF010000165.1:0-7626 GCA_964641785.1 uncultured Streptomycetaceae bacterium
GAACAGGTGCTCGAAGAAGTCGTTGCTCCAGCGCGCCGGCGTGGTGGTCCAGGTGACTTCCAGCCCGCTCGACACGGTGTCCTTGCCGTGGCCGCTGCCGAAGTTGCTGTTCCAGCCGAGGCCTTGCGCTTCGAGCGGCGCGCCTTCGGGCTCGGGGCCCTTGTGCGACTCGGGCGCGGCGCCGTGCGTTTTGCCGAAGGTGTGGCCGCCGGCGATCAGCGCGACGGTCTCCTCGTCATTCATCGCCATGCGGCCGAAGGTCGCGCGGATGTCCTTGGCGGCAGCGACCGGATCGCCGCTGGCGTTGGGGCCTTCGGGGTTGACGTAGATCAGTCCCATGTGGGTGGCGGCCAGCGGCTGGTCGAGATCGCGGTCGCCGGTGTAGCGCTTGTCGGTGGCCAGCCAGGTGGTCTCGCTGCCCCAGTTGACGTCCTGGTCGGGTTCCCACACGTCCGCGCGCCCGCCGGCGAAGCCGAAGGTGCGGAAGCCCATCGACTCGAGCGCCACGTTGCCGGCGAGCAGCAGCAGGTCGGCCCAGCTGATCTTCTGGCCGTACTTCTGCTTGATCGGCCACAGCAGGCGGCGCGACTTGTCGATGTTCACGTTGTCGGGCCAGCTGTTGAGCGGCGCGAAGCGCTGTTGCCCACGTCCGCCACCGCCGCGGCCGTCGGCCGTGCGGTAGGTCCCGGCGGCATGCCAGGCCATGCGGATGAACTGCGGGCCGTAGTGGCCGAAGTCGGCCGGCCACCAGTCCTGCGAATCGGTCATCAGCGCCAGCAGGTCCTTCTTCAGCGCGAAGTAGTCGAGCTTCTCGAACTCGGCTGCGTAGTCGAAGCTCGCGCCCAGCGGGTTCGACTTGCCCGAATGCTGGCTCAGCAACTCCAGGCGCGGCTGGCTCGGCCACCAGTCCTTGTTCGTCGTGCCGCCGCCGCCGCCGGCGGCGTGATTGAACGGGCACTTTGCTTCGGTCGACATGTTGGGCTCCTCTGGCTGCTGGGTCATCGTTGGGTTGCGACCATACTATAGGGACGTGATCCTGCCCTGCCAGGCGGGAATTCCGGCCACTGTCATCGGTTTTTCCGTTTTCAGCATTGCGACCGTCAGCGGCCCTCCTGCATAATCGAACACTCAAAGAGACGCCCAGCGTCCGCGCTTGTCCCCCCATCCCGTTCGACCAACCCATCCGGAGGCGGTGGCTGTCCATGGCACGCAAAAAACCCGAAGAACTGCGCTCGTACCGTTGGTACGGCGCGAAAGACATGCGCTCGTTCGGTCACCGTTCGCGCACGCTGCAGGTCGGCTACACCCGCGAGGATTTCTCCGGCAAGCCCGTGATCGCGATCATCAACACCTGGGGCGACATCAACCAGTGCCACGCGCACTTCAAGCTGCGGGTGGAGGAGATCAAGCGCGGGGTGTGGCAGGCGGGGGGCTTTCCGCTGGAGATGCCGGCGATCACGCTGTCCGAGCCGATGCAGAAGCCGTCCACCATGATGTACCGCAATCTGCTGGCGATGGAAACGGAGGAACTGCTGCGCTCCTATCCGGCGGACGGCGCGGTGCTGATGGGCGGCTGCGACAAGACGACCCCGGCGCTCATCATGGGCGCGACCAGCATGGGGCTGCCCTTCATCTTCATGCCCGCCGGGCCGATGCTCAACGGCAACTGGCATGGCCAGCCGCTGGGCTCCGGCACCGATACCTGGAAGTACTGGGCCGAGCTGCGCGCCGGCAACATCACTGAAGACGACTGGCGCGACGTGGAGGAGGGCATCGCCCGCTCCTTTGGCCACTGCATGACGATGGGTACGGCGTCCACCATGACGTCGGCAGCGGAAGTGCTGGGCCTGACACTGTCCGGCGCGGCTTCCATCCCTGCCGCCGACTCCGGTCACGCCCGCATGGCGGAATACACCGGCCGCCGCATCGTGGACATGGTGTGGGAGGACCTCACACCTGACAAGATCCTGTCCGCGCAGGCCTTTGACAACGCGATCACCTGCACGCAGGCGCTGTCGGGCTCGACCAATGCTTTGATTCACCTGATTGCGATGGCGGGACGCGCGGGCGTGCCGTTGAAGCTCGAGCGCTTCGACGAGATCGCGCGCAAGGTGCCGGTGCTCGCCAACGTGCGCCCGGCGGGCAAGTATCTGATGGAGGATTTCTATTACGCGGGCGGCCTGCGCGCGCTGCTGTCGCAGATCAAGGACCTGCTCAATCTCGACTGCATGACGGTCAGCGGCAAGACGCTGGGTGAGAACATCGCCAGTGCCAAAGTCTACAAGCCCGACGTGATCCTGCCGCGCGACCAGCCGCTGGCGAAAAGCGGCGGGCTGGCGGTGTTGCGCGGCAACCTCGCACCGGATGGCGCGGTCATCAAGCCGACCGCCGCCGAGCCGCACCTGATGAAGCACATCGGCCGCGCGGTGGTGTTCAAGGACTATAACGACATGAACGCGCGCATCGATGATGACAAACTCGACATCGATGAGACTTGCGTGATCGTGCTGCAAAACGGCGGCCCGCTGGGCGGGCCCGGCATGCCGGAGTGGGGCCAGTTGCCGATCCCGCAGAAGCTGCTGAAGAAGGGCGTGCGCGATATGGTGCGGATCTCGGATGCGCGCATGAGCGGCACTTCGTATGGTGCCTGCGTGCTGCACGTGGCGCCGGAATCCTACGTCGGCGGCCCGCTGGCCTTCGTGCGCGACGGCGATCTCATCGAACTCGACGTCGAAGCCCGCAAGCTGGAATTGAAGGTCAGCGATGCGGAGCTGGCGAAACGCAAGGCGGCATGGAAACAGCCGCCGCCACGCTTCCAGCGAGGCTTCGGCATGCTGTATGCCGAGCGTGTGACGCAGGCCAACCTCGGCTGCGATTTCGACTTCCTGCACCAGACGGCCGCCACCCCCGATCCGGAGATTCACTGACATGGAACTGCCCCGCAACAAATTCAAGCACGCCCTGAAGAAGAACGAGGTCCAGATCGGCATCTGGAGCACCCTGTCGTCCCACATCGTCGCCGAAGTGCTGGCCACGTCCGGTATGGACTGGGTGCTGCTCGACACCGAGCATTCGCCCAACGAGCTGCCGATGGTGCAGTGCCAGCTGCAGGCGATGGAAGGCGGGCAGGCCACGCCGGTCGTGCGCGTGCCGTGGAACGACATGGTGACGATCAAGCGCTACCTCGACATCGGCGCGCAGTCGCTGCTCATTCCCTACGTGCAGAACGCGGAAGAGGCGCAGAACGCGGTGCGCTACACGCGTTACCCGCCGCACGGCGTGCGCGGGGTGGCGGGGGCGTCGCGGGCAACGAGGTACGCCCGGGTCAAGGATTACTTCAAGAAGGCCCACGAAGAACTGTGCGTGCTGGTGCAGGCGGAAACGCGCGAGGCAGTGAAGAACCTCGACGCGATGCTTGAGGTGGAGGGTATCGACGGCGTGTTCATCGGCCCCAACGACCTGTCCGCCGACATGGGCCATCTGGGCAACTGGCAGCACCCCGAGGTCTGGAAGGTGATGGAGGCCGCAGCCAAGCGCATCCGCAAGGCCGGCAAGGCCGCCGGCATCCTGGTCGGTGCGGCGGAAGGCCAGCGCTGCATCGACGCCGGCTTTACCTTCATCGCCGTCGGCGCGGATACGGGCCTGCTCGCGCGCGGTTCCGAGGCGCTGGCCGCGCAGTTCAAATCCTGACCCGTTCCATGCCGCGCAGCCATTTTTCTCCTTCCCCCGTGTCAACGGGAAGGCCGGGATGGGGGCGGCCGCTGCGCCCCCTCCCCAGCCCTCCCCGCGCGCCGCGCAAGGGAGAGAGCCTCGAGAGCGACTGGTCATTGAATTGAAGCGACGCCTCCTGACGGCGGCGACCGCCGCGCTGGTGCTAGCCGCGCTCGCGCTGCTGGTAACCGCGCCGCCTGGCGGACTCGATGACCGGGCGCTGCGCGCGGGCGCGCTCATCCTGCTCACGGTCGGCCTGTGGGCGCTCGGCACGGTACCCGAACACCTGACGAGCCTGCTCTTTTTCCTGCTGGCCGTGCTGCTGGGCGTGGCGGCGCCCGGCGTGATTTTTTCCGGTTTTGCGTCCGCGATTTTCTGGCTGGTGCTGGGTGGCCTCGTCATCGCGGACGCGGTGCACCAGACCGGTCTCGGATCGCGCATCGCCGCGCGCCTGTTCGCGCGCTACTCCTATTCGTATCCGGTGCTGGCCATCGCGGTGATGGTGGCGACCACCGTCCTCGCCCTGGTCATGCCGGGCACGGTGGGCCGTATTCTGCTGCTGATTCCCATCGTCATCGGCGCCGCGGAACGCGCCGGCCTCGCGCGCGGCGGTCGCGGTACGCTGGGCCTGCTGCTGGTCGCCATCGTCGGCAGCTATCAGGTCGGCATCGGCATCCTGCCGGCCAACGCGCCCAACCTGGTGCTGGCGGGCGTGGCCGACCAGCTCTACGGCGTGCACTTCACCTACGCGCAATGGCTGTACCTGCAGTTCCCGCTGATGGCGGCCGCGAAATGCGCGCTGCTGATCTGGATGGCCTGCCGGTTCTTCGGCGAGCCGATCTCAGCGGTGACGGCGCCGCCGGCCGCCGGACCGATGTCCGGCGAAGAGAAACGCCTCACCGGTATCCTGCTGGCTGCGCTGCTCCTGTGGATGACGGACTTCCTGCACGGCATTGCTGCGGGCTGGGTGGCGCTGGCCGCGGCGATCGTCATCCTGCTGCCGCGGGTCGGCGCCCTGCCGGCCGCCGCGTTCAACAACATCAAGTTTTCCGCGGCGATCTATATCGCGGCGACGGTCGGCTTGGGTACGGTCGCGGCGGCGTCGGGACTCGCGGAGGCCTTCGGCGCGGCCAGCCGGTCGTGGCTGCCGCTGGCGGAGGGTGCGGACTTCGGCAATTTCATGGTCCTGACGACGCTCGGCACGGTGATGGGCCTGGTCGGAACCAATCCGGCGCAGCCGGCGCTGATGGGGCCGCTGGCCGGGACCTTCGCCGCCGCGGCCGGCTGGAACGTCGAGCAAGTGCTGATGACGATGGCGGTGGGGATCGCCACCATGGTGCTGCCCTATCAGGTACCGCCGGTGGTGGTCGGCCTGCAGGCGGCGGGCATTTCCCTGGCGAAGGCCCTGCGCCTCACACTGCCGATCGCCGTGCTGTCGCTGCTGGTGTTTAACCCGCTCAACTACCTGTGGTGGCGGCTGACGGGTTTTCTGTAACCGCCCGTCGCGGTGGAGATGATCAAGCCGCCAGCGTCGCCGGATCGAAGAAGGGCTTGTCGCCGCGGATCTGCGTGCGGTGCATCAGGCGCCGCGTGGCGGGATCGAAGGCGTCGCGGCGGTGCATGGCGCAGCGGTTGTCCCACATGATGAGATCGCCGACCTTCCATACCTGGTACCACTCGAATTCCGGCTTGGCCGCGTGCGCCCACAGCCGATTCAGCAGGTCTTCGCTCTCATCGAGCGGCAGGCCGATGATGTAGGCGCCGGGCCGGCGGCCAAGGAAGAGCGCGTTGTGGCGGGTCTCCGGATGGGTGCGGATCAGCGGATGAATCGCGCCCGGCAATTCGCGCGGGTCCGAGACGTCCTTGAAGCCCTTGCGCAGTTCGCCCGCGCTGTTGCGGCTGGAATCGTGGCGGCAGGTCTTGCCGGCGATCTCGCGCTTCAACTCCGCCGGCAGCGTTTCCAGTGCACGGTACATGTTGTTGAAGCCGGTGTTGCCGCCGGAGGGCGGCACTTCCAGCGAATACAACAGGCTGCCGATGGGCGCGGTCTCGTTGTAGGACATGTCGGTGTGCCACACGGCCTCCCCGTAGCCGAGGTTGCCGATGGGCTTGCCGTTCTCGACGATGTTGGACATCACCGTGATTTCGGGGAAGGGGTCTTCGACGTCGCCGTGGGCGTGCTTGGGCGCCTTGTCGAGTGTGCCGAAGCGGCGGGCGAAGGCGAGGAAAGTCGGATCGACGAGCTGCTGGCCGCGGAAGCGCAGCACCAGATGGTCGAGCCAGGCTTGCCGGATCTGCTGGTAGGTGGCGTCGTCCATCGGCTGCGCCAGGTCCACGCCGACGATGTCGGCGCCGAGCGCGGCGCCGGTGGGAATGACAGTGACCTTGCCGGTGTTGGCGGCGGTGTTGGCTGCGGTGTTGGCTGCTTGCGGGGTATCCATGGGGTTTCTCCTCCGGTTTTGGGTGAATCTACTGCGCCCGCGGCGCCGCGGCAAGCGGCATAATGGATGGCGACTTCAGTTGATGATATGGACCCGCTCACATATACCCCCACCGCCGAGAGCCTCCGCGACCATCTGGACGGCTTTGTGGACGACACGCTGGCCCGCTGCACGCGCTGCGGCAAGTGCTTCGAGGCCTGCCCGATGACCGGCTACGCGGATGCGCTCAAGGGCGCCGACGGGCGGCAGGTCGTGCCGGGCATTCTCGACCTGATGCAGAATGCCCCGGGAAGCGCGCAGGCGCTTGCGTGGCTGGGGGTCTGCTCGCAGTCGGGGCGCTGCACGTCGGCGTGCCCGGAAGGCATCGACGCGATGAAGATGGTGCGGGTCGCGCGCATCAGCGCGCTGGGCGCGCGCGGCGGCGCAGCGCGGCTGCCGAACAACGAGGAGCCGAAGTTCTTCCAGAAGATCAACGCGTTCTCGGATTTGCAGTTGAGCGAGGACGAGGTGAAGGAGTGGCAGCGATGAGCGGCGTTCCGGAAAAGGTGACCTTCTGGTACGGCTGCAACGTGGTGCGCCACGGCGACATCATCCACGGCGCCATCGCGCTGCTGGAAGCGGCCGGCATCGAGGTCACGCCGGCTGGCGGCGCCGGCTACTGCTGCGGCACCACCAAGGACGCCAATCTCAAGGCCGCCGACGGCATGGCCCGGCGTACGGTCGAGAAGTTCAACGAACACCAGACTGGCGCGGTGGTGACGTGGTGCCCGTCCTGCTACCGCCACATGAATTCCTTCATGGGGCAATACACCGACACGCAGTTCTCGCTGTCGCATTTCACGCAGATCCTGCACGCCCGCCGCGACGTGCTGGCCGCAAAATTCAGTCATCCCGTCCGCCGCCGCGTGCTGCTGCACAAGCACTTCGGCTTCCATGAGGTGGATGTGAACCCGCTGGTCGAGGATTTGCTGCGGCTGATCCCGGGTCTGGAGCTGGTGGAGACAACGCACGCGTCGCCCGGCCACATGTGCTCGGCGCTGGCGCGGATTCCCGCCTCGCTGACGGATGCGACGCGGGCCGTGTGCGATGACGCGCACGCGACGGGCGTCGATACCGTGGCAACGGTATTCCACTCCTGCCAGCGCCTGCTGTGCGGGCTGGCGGCCACCGAGCCCTTCGTCGTGACGAACTACGTCAATCTGCTGTGCGAGGCGATGGGCGTGCCGCTCGAGGACGAATACACGACGTGGAAGACGGCGGGATCGGAAGAAGCCATCATCGCCAAGGTCGGCGCCGAGCGCATCGGGAAAGTCGGCGAGCGCTTCTTCAAGGAATCGATACTGCCGGAACTGATGCGGAAGCCGTCGCGGTGAGGGGTGAACCGTCCATCGGCTGGAACCAGCGTCAGCGCCAGTGCAGCGGGGCTTTGCGCCTCACGCCTCACCCCTCACCCCTCACCCCTCACCTGATTCAT
>CAZXNF010000166.1:0-7624 GCA_964641785.1 uncultured Streptomycetaceae bacterium
CGCATCACATCGAGCCCCGGGCAGGGTTTGGGGATCGCCGGGATTGCGTATCGGGCGCAAACGGTTTTCGGAATCGTTGCCGCAAGCTCAACGTTGTGCCATGCATGCGGCCGCACATCGATGTTCGGGCAAAGGAGCAGGATTAATTTTCCTATCCGTGCGCTCCGACAGTCGCCTACTCATCACTTATGTTGCAGCCGCCGATCGGCGTGATCTATACTGGACCTATGCTTGGCACGGTCACCCTGTGGGGAGCGTTCCATATCCTGCTTGGATGCTACGGGTTATGGAGCGGTCGTATTCCTTACATTCACAAGCAAACCACCGATTTTCTCCCGTCGCTATACTGGGCCGACAGGTCAGTGTCGCGGGTGTTCTTTTACATCGTGCTGGTATGCAACCTGGGCTTTGGCGGATTTCTCTTCTGGTATGCCCGGTTCGGCGCGCGACTGTTCTCGTTCTAGCCATACATGGTCGGCTAATACCTAAAATCAAAGGGCTCGGACACGCGGTACCCCCACTTGTTTAGCGCGGGGGAAATGCGGTTGTCTTGATGGCCCGGCTGTGTGTAGAGTGATGTGTAAGGAGTCACACATCGCCACCCATCTCGCAATCGATCCCGACCTTCTGGACCGCGCCGTCGCGGTCAGCGGCGAGCGCACGAAGAAGGCGGTAGTCACTAAGGCATTGCAGGAGTTCATTGCCCGGCGCCAACAGCGTCGGGTGGTTGAACTGATGGGAAAACTCCAGTGGGATGAGTCATTCGACTACAAGGCCGAACGCTCCCGCCGGTGACGGTTCCCGTCGATACCAGCGTCCAAGCGCCACAAGTTACCGGACTCGAATTCTTCTCCACGCGCGTCATTCTCGCCCCCGCTCCATTTTCAGGCCCTTGGCAGTGGTGCGCTTTCTGCCACCCAGGGACAGATCTGCGAGTTTGCTGAATATAGCAGTAATGCTATACTCACGTCATGGACTGGAAGATCGAGTATTACAGTGAGACAGTGCAGCACGAGATCCTCATGTTGCCCGCTGGACTACTCGCCCGATACATCCATCTGACAGATCGGATGATCGGTTTTGGTCCAAATCTCGGCATGCCGCACACCGGTTCCATGGATAAAGGCTTGTTCGAACTGAGGCTCAAGGCAGCCGAAGGGATAGCACGGGTGTTTTTCTTTGCACGACAGAGGCAAAGCATTGTGATGTTGCACCAGTTCGTGAAGAAGTCCCAAAAGACGCCCCCGAAGGAAATCATGATTGCCAGACGCAGAATGAAGGAGATGCAAAATGCTTAGTCACCGCACCCTCCGCGCGCGGGCGCTCGCCCGGCCAGAGGTCAAAGCCGAATACGAGAAGCTCAAAACCGAGTTCGCGTTTCTCGACCAAATTCTGGCGGCGAGGAAGGCGGCAGGTCTTACCCAGGCAGAAATTGCGCGCCGGATAGGGACGACCCAGTCTGCTGTCGCACGGCTGGAATCTGCCTCTGGTAAATATTTGCCGTCACTCGCGACCTTGCATAAATATGCGGACGCTGTCGGTTGTCGTGTTGAGATCAGGCTGATCAAAGGCCGGGATCTCACCAAGCGTTCCAATGGACGGGCGGCAGGCGCACGCCGCTGAATGCGGTCGCTCCGGTTCAGCCGAGGTCGCTAGCCCCTCCCCGGCTTCCGCGGCGCGTTCGCAAACAGTCGGTCGTAAATCCAGTCCGGCAACACCCGCAAAACGCTGCCGACAATCGCCATCGGCCACGGAATAACCGCGAACCGCTTGCCCGCCGCAACCGCCCGCACCATTCGCACAACAAACTCATCCGCTTCCAGAATGAACGGCATCGCATAAGGATTGTGCGCGGTCATCGGCGTGGCGATGTAGCCGGGGCAGATGGTGGTGACCTGCACACCGCTGCCATGCAGTTCGACGCGAAAACTCTCCAGATAGGAAATCAGCGCGGCCTTTGACGCCGAATATGCGCCCGAGCCGGGCAGGCCGCGGAAGCCCGCGACGCTGGCGATGCCGACCAGAGTGCCGTTGCCGCGGTCGCGCATGGCGGCGACGAAGGGTTGGAAGGTGTGCACTGCGCCGAGCACGTTGATGTCCATCACCTCGCGGAACACCGAGATGTCCTCGGGCTTGCCGCTGGTGACCATGCCAACGCTGACGCCGGCATTGGCGATGACGAGATCGGGCACGCCCGCCTGCGCGATGAACTTGCGCGCTGCGGCGGTCATCGCGTCGCCGTCGCGCACGTCGGCCGGCAGCACGAGGGCGTTGCCGCATTCACTGGCGAGGGCTTCAAGTGCTTCACGGCGCCGGGCGACCAGACCGACCGTTGCGCCTTGCCTGGCGTAATGGCGGGCGAGTGCTGCGCCGATGCCGCTGGAGGCGCCGGTGATGAACACCGCGCGCGGTGCGGGCTGCCGCGCCATCGGGTTATTTGGCGATGCGCTGCTGGCGCGCGAGGCGGATCAGGCCGTCGAGGACGGGGATCAGATCGGGTAGGCGCTCGACCATGCCGCCGGAAGTGAGGTAGCGGCCGTCAACCACCAGCGACGGCGTGCCGGGGATTTCATGCGCCAGTGTCTGCTCGCGGGCGCGGGCAACTTTTTTGATGGTGTCTTCGGACCGGTACGCCGTGAGAAAGCGCTCGCGGTCGATGCCCTGCTTCACCGCCCATTCGGTGACGACCGCCTCCTGGCTCATGTGCAGGTCCTGCTTGTGGTACGCATCGAAGACGGCGGCGTGCAGTTGCTCTTCGACGCCCAGCGCATCCAGCGTGTAATAGAGCCGCGCCAGCGGAATCCAGGTTTCCTTCACCACCACCGGGATGCGGCGAAAAACGACATCCGCCGGTTTGCGCTTCTGCCAGGCTTCGAGCCGCGGCAGCAGCTCGTTACAGAACGGACAGGCGTAAAAGAAAAAATAGAGGACTTCGATGCGCGGACCGGGCGTGACCGGCTGCTGGGGGATCAGCCGGTATTGCACGCCGGGCTTCAGTGCCTCCTGGGCGTACGTGCCGGGCACGAACAGCCCGGCGCCGCCCGCCGCCAGCGCCGCGAGCAGGGCCTTGCGCCGTCCGTTATTTGGCGGCGCCACCCTTGCGCGCCAGGGCGGCGATCTGGTCCACGATCTGCCAGAACTTGTTGTAGTCGGTGGGGGCGTCGCCGAAGACCATCGCCGGCGAGGTCACGTAGCGGCCCTGGATTGCCATCGACGGCGTGCCGTCGAGGTTGTACGCCTTGGTGGTTTCGATCGCGCGGCGGGTGCGGTTTTCCACGGCGACCGAGTTGAAGGCATCGAGGAACTTCTGGCGGTCGATGCCGCGCGCGACGGCCCAGTCCGCCATCGATTCGCGGTCGGAGAGCTTCAACTTGCTCAGGTGGATGGCGTTGAACAACTGGTCGTGCAGGCGGTCGAGCTCGCCCAGCGCGTCCAGCGTGTAGAACAGGCGCGCGTGTGCGACCCAGCTTTGGCTGAACACCGCGGGGACGCGCACGAAGGCCACGTCGGCGGGCTTCTTTTTGAGCCAGGCCCGCAGGCTCGGCTGCAACGCGTAGCAGTGCGGGCAGCCGTACCAGAAGAACTCGATGACCTCGATCTTGCCGGCCGGCGTCTCCACCGGTTGGGGCGGTTCGACCAGCTTGTAGTCTTTGCCCGGCACCTGCGCGAGCACGGGAAGGCCGGCGGCGAAGGGCGCGGCGGCCAGGGTCAGGAGGATGTGGCGGCGGGTAGGCATGGAGGGCTCCGTGGGGGACTCACTATTTACCGGATTTGGCTTCGGCGTCGCGGATTTTGACCAGCGTGGTGTCGATTCCGTTCTGTTTCAGGGCATCGCGGACGCGCGTGAGTTCTTCCACGCTGCCGTAAGGCCCCAGGCGCACGCGGTGCCAGGCGCCTTTGTCCGCCAGCGTGACGGAAGCCACGCTGGCTTCATGGCCCAGCAGCGCCAGGCGGGCCTTGAGGTTGTCGGCTTCCTGCGCGCTCGTGAAGGCGCCCGCTTGCAGGTAAAACGCTTCCTTCGGCGCGACCGTTGACGGGGTGTCCTTGGCGTCTTTCGCGGCCTTGGGCTCCTTGCCCTCCATGTCCGGGTCTTTCTTGCCGGTCAGGATGTCGTGGAAATCGAGCCGCAACTTCTCGTCCTTGGCCTTGCCGGCTTTGTCGTCGGGCACGGCCTTGGCCGCATCGCCTTTCGGCGGCACACGGGTAACGAAGGGGCTGGGGACTTTGTTGACGTACCACGCAACGCCCAGCGCGATGCCAAGGCCCAGGAGCAAGCCGACGAGCATGCCGAGGGCGAAGCTGCCGCCGCTGAAGCCCGAGTTCGAGCCGGATTTGCGGGGGGGCGTTTTGTAGTCGCGCGACATGCGGCGGGGGTAGTGCGATCAGCCGGGAAAGGCGTTGAACGGGGCCTTGCTCGACGGAGCGCGGCACGGAGATTGCGCAGGCATCTTACATTCTTTCCGGCGCCGAAACACCGAGCAGTGCTAAGCCGTTCGCCAGCACCTGGCGCACGCCCAGCACCAGTTTGAGCCGCGCCAGCTTCACGGGTTCCTCATCGGCGAGGAGCCGCGTGGCGTTGTAGTAACTGTGCAGGTCGGCCGCGAGTTCGCGCAGGTAGAAGGCGATGGTGTGCGGCGCCAGTTCACGTGCGGCGCCGGCCACGATCTCCGGATACTCCGCCAGCCGCTGCACGAGGTCTGCCTCGGCCGGCAACGCGAGCGGCGCGCTGTCGGTGGCCGGCAGCGCGGCGGCATCCCCGCCCCATTGCGCGAGCACGCTGCCGATGCGCGCGTGGGCGTACTGCACGTAGTAGACAGGGTTCTCGTTGCTCTGCGACTTGGCGAGGTCGAGGTCGAAGTCGAGGTGCTGGTCGCTCTTGCGTAGCACGTAGAAAAAACGCGCGGCGTCGTTACCGATTTCTTCGCGCAGATCACGCAGGGTCACGAACTCGCCGGAGCGCTTGCCCATCGCCACCTTTTCGCCGTTGCGGAACAGCGCGGCGAACTGCACCAGCGCGACGGTCAGGCGCGCCGGGTCGAGGCCCAGCGCCGTGAGCGCGCCCTTCACGCGTGGAATGTAGCCATGGTGGTCCGCGCCCCAGACGTCGATGACGCGGCCGTAACCACGCGCGAACTTGTCCACGTGGTAGGCGATGTCGGAGGCGAAGTAGGTGAACTGGCCGTTGTCGCGGCACACGACGCGGTCTTTTTCGTCGTCGAAGGCGGTGGAGCGGAACCACAGCGCGCCGTCCTTCTCATACAGGTGGCCGCGCGCCTGCAGATCCGCCATGGCGCGCGCCACGGCGCCGCTGTCGTAGAGCGACTGTTCCGAGTACCAGCGGTCGTAGTCAACGCCGAAGCCGGCGAGGTCGTCGCGCTGGTCTGCCAGCATGGCGTTCAGTGCAAACTCATGGACCGCGCGCCAGCCCTCGCCCAGCAGCGCCTTGGCGTGCGCGATGAGCGCATCGAGCGCGGCATCCGCATCGGTGCCCGCGGGTGTGGGAACCGCGGCGACGGCAGCGGCCTCGCGCACGTAAGCCGCGCCGTTCGCTTTGGCGAGGTTCGCGCCGATGTCGCGCACGTAGTCGCCGCGATAGCCGTCGTCCGGAAACGCGACGGCCACGCGATTCGTTTCGAGGTAACGCAGCCATACCGATACCGTGAGGATGTCCATCTGGCGGCCGGCGTCGTTGACGTAGAACTCGCGCTCGACGGCGTAGCCGCAGGCGACCAGCACGTTCGCCAAGCTGGCGCCGTAGGCAGCACCACGGCCGTGGCCGACGTGCAGCGGGCCGGTCGGATTGGCGGATACGAATTCGATCTGCACGCGTTCGCCGGCGCCCAGGGTGCTGCCGCCGTAGCGCGCGCCCTCCGCGAACACCTGCTCCAGTGCCGCCAGCTTGGCGGCGGGCTTGACGAACAGGTTGATGAAGCCGGGGCCGGCGATCTCCGCGCGTTCGATCTCGGCCGACACGGGCAAGGCGGCAATGATGGCCTGTGCGAGTTCGCGCGGCGGGCGCTTCAGCGTCTTCGCGGCCTGCATGGCGGCGTTGCACGAAAAATCGCCGTGCGCCGCCTGCTTGGGCCGTTCCAGCACGACCGCCGTCTGCGCGAGGGCGGGATCGACCGCGCGTAGGGCCTGCTGGAGCAGTTCGGTGCAGCGCTGTTTCAGATCCATGGGAAACGCGAGGGAATGAGGGCGAAAAAGCCTGCGATTATAGGCAAAAGCGTTGCATCAAACCCGGCTTAAAAATCGCTTGGATCGACATCGAGCGACCAGCGCACGCGACGTTCCTTGGCTGCGTCCAGCCCGGCGCGCCAGCGCGCCAGGAATTGCTGCAGGGCTGGCCGCGAAGTGCTTTGCACCAGCAGTTGCGCGCGTTCCACACCGGCCACGCGGGCCATCGCCGCCGGCACCGGATCGAAGATTTCGACCTTGCCGCCGAGCGCATGGGCGTTGCGCGCCGCCGCGCGCAGGAAGACGAGCGCCAGCTCGGCATTGGCGGCTTCCGCGCGCAGCAGCGCCTGGGCGGCGAAGGGCGGGAAGCCGGCGGCCCGACGTTCGTCGAGGAGCTCGCGCGCATAGGCCGCGTAATCGTCCGCGATGAGGGCGCGATAGAAAGGGTGCTGCGGGAACTCCGTCTGCACCAGCACGCGTCCGGGAGCATCGCCCCGCCCTGCCCGCCCCGCTACCTGCGTCAGCAGCGCGAACAGCCGTTCGGGTGCGCGCAGGTCCGTGCTGTAGAGCGCGCCGTCGGCGTTCAGCACGCCGACCAGCGAGAGGTTGGGGAAGTCATGTCCCTTCGCCAGCATCTGCGTGCCCACCAGCACGTCCACCTCGCCGGCCTCGATGCGCGCGCGCAGGGCGGGCCAGGCACCCTTGCGGCGGGTGGCGTCGCGGTCGATACGCAGGATCCGCGCGTCGGGCAGCAGGCGGGCCAGTGCTTCCTCGATGCGCTGGGTGCCGGCGCCCACCGGGACCAGTTCCTGGCCACCGCAGGACGGACAGGCCGCCGGCGCCGGCTCGCGGTGGCCGCAGTGGTGGCAACGCAGGCCGTGACGATCGGTGTGGAAGACCAGCCGCGCCGAGCAGCGATGGCAGGGCGCAACCCAGGCGCAGGCGCGGCACACCAGCACGGGCGCGTAGCCGCGGCGATTGATGAACAGGAGGCTTTGTTCGCCGCGCGCGCAGGTGGCTTTCACGGCTTCGAGGAGAGGCCGTGACAGGCCCTCGACGAGATCGGCCGTGCGCGTATCGATGCAGGCGATGGCGGGCGGCGCCCCCCGCGCGCGCGTCGGCAGGTCGAGCCGGGTGTAGCGCACACGCTCCGCGTTGTGGAAAGTTTCGAGCGAAGGCGTCGCCGAGCCGAGCACGATGGGCACGCCGCGCTGGCGGGCGCGGAAGACCGCCAGGTCGCGCGCCGAATAGCGCAGGCCCTCGCCCTGTTTGAAGGACCCGTCGTGTTCCTCGTCCACGATGACGAGCCCGAGCGCGGGCAGCGGCGCGAACACGGCCAGCCGCGTGCCCAGCACGATCTGCGCCTGTCCCTGCTGCGCCAGCCGCCATTGCGCCAGCCGCTCGCCACTGGCCAGCCGGCTGTGCAGCATGACGAGGGTGGTGCCCG
>CAZXNF010000167.1:0-7550 GCA_964641785.1 uncultured Streptomycetaceae bacterium
CTCTCGCGGTGACGGGCGCGAGGACCGCTTCCTTAGCAAACACACGGCGGATGAGTATCACCGGCTATCCGACTACCCCGATATCCCGCAACGCCGTCCCGAGCGTTCCGCGCTCCCGTTCCAGAAACGCCCCGATCGCTCCCGGCCCGAGATAAGTGTTAGCCCAGTACTGGCGCGCAAGTTCGGCATTCCAGGCTTCGCTCTGCGTGGCGGTGGCGAGCGCTTCGCCCCAGAACGCAATCTGCTCCGCGGTGATGCCCTGCGCGCCGATCACGCCGCGCCAGGTGCCGATCACGCAGTGCACGCCCTGTTCGACCCACGTCGGCACCCCGGCGAAATGCCCGCCCATGCGCGCCGGCGCGGACAGCGCGAAGGCGCGCAGGGTGCCGGCCGCGAGTTCCGGCACGGCGCTGACGGCGGTGATGGCGCCGACTTCCGCGCGGCCCTCGATCACGTCCGCAACGGCGTAGCGCGCGGAGTCGAAGACATTGAGCTTCAATGCCTGCACGTCGCCGCCCGCGTGCCGCGTGACCTGCCCCAGCGCCATGTGGTTGATGTTGCCGCGGGCGGTGGCCATCGCGATCGTCAGGGCGCCGGCATCGCGGCCCACGCGGGCCAGGAAATCCGCGCCGGTGCGGAGCGGAGAATCCGGCCGCACGACGAAGGCGATGTACTCGGTGTAGAGGTTGGCGAGCGGCGTCAGTGCCGCGTGGTCGAAATCGCTGACGCCGAGCAGCCGGTTGGTAATGATGGTCGGCGAGTTGATCGCCAGCACGTGGGCATCGCCGGTTCTCTTGCGCAGGGTGTCCCACGCGTGGCCGCCGCCCTTGCCGGGAATGTTCGTGAGCTTGATTGGCACGCCGGCGAGCGGCCCTGCTTCAAGCACCTTGATGAGGGCGCGGGCGGGGCGGTCTTGCCCGCCGCCGGCCGGGGTGCCCGCAACCAACTCGACCTCGCGGTCAGGCCGCCAGGCGGAAGCGGGGGCGGCCATTCAATGCGCCGCGGCGGGCGCAGGCTTGTTGCCGCCCGGCAAAAAGCACACGAGCAGGTTCGCGGCGATGATGGTGCCGACGAGGAAATAGAAGCCGGCGAACACACTGAAACGGTCTGCGATGAGGCCGAAGGCCAGTGGCGACACCGCCGAACCGAGGTGGGAGGCGGCGAACTGCAGGCCGACCGTGCCGCCGCCCATGCTGGCGGGCGCGGCTTCCATCGCCCAGGCGTGCATGGCGGGCCGCGTGGCGTAGAGGAAGAAGCCGAGCAGCGCGACGGAGAACACGAACCACGGCGTGTTGCCAGCGAACACCATGGCCATGATCACCACGGCCGTCATCACCATGCTGGACATCACCACGCGCTTGCGGCCGAGGCGGTCGGAGAGCTCGCCGCCGATCGGCCCGGCCGCGAAGCCGGCGACCTGCAGCACCATCATCACCACGCCGATCGCGGCGGGCTGGTACTTGAGCTCGTAGGCGAGGTACACGGGCAGGAAGATGAGCAGCCCGTTCTGCGTGGCCGAGCGGAAGCCGCTGCTGACGGCGATCAGCATTACGCTGCGATTGCGCAGCAGTTGCCGGAACTCGTGCAGGTACTCCTGCGTGCTGCGCTTGGCGCCTTTGGCGTTGACCCCGCCGCCGACCGCAAACGCGCCGAGGCCGACGAGGATGGCGAGCGACATCAGCATGCCCGGCACCACGTTGATCCACACCACCGTCTGCCACGAGAACACCGCCAGCAGGCTGCCGACCACCAGCGGCGCGAAGGCCTCGCCGAGGTTGCCGCCCATGCCGTGGAAGGACAGCACGCGGCCCTTGTTGTCGGGGAAGCGGTGCGCGAGCGTCGGGATCGCGGCGGGGTGCCAGAGGTTGTTGCCGATGCCGACCATACTCACGCAGACCAGCAGCCACCAGAAACTCGTGGAGAAGCTCATCAGCGCGTACGGCAGGCCGACCCACAGCAGCGACACCGCCATCAGGTAGCCCTTGCGCCCGTAGTTGTCGACGAACATGCCGCCTGGGATGTTGACGAGCGCGCCGACCAAATGCTGCACCGACATGATCACGCCGATCTCGGTGTACGAGAGGCCGAGCTGCAGGCCGATCACCGGCAGCAGGATGTAGAAGGTGCCCGTGTACCAGTGCGTGAAGCCGTGCCCGGCCGAGATCAGCCAGACTTCCTTGAACGTGCGGGGCGGGGCGGCAGGTGCGGGTGTGGAAGCCGGCGCGGTGACTGTACTCATGACGCGTGAATGATAGCACCGCGGACGTTGCTCCCGCCCGCGGTGCCGCATACCATTCGCCTCTTTGAAAATTGTGAGATGCAGCGTTTACCCGCGCCCTCATCCCCAGCCCTTCTCCCGGAGGGAGAAGGGAGCCTGTCTTCCCTCTCCCTCCGGGAGAGGGATCGAGGGTGAGGGCACGCAGTTGCGCCGCAGTCGCATGACCCTCAACACAACTCGAACAGGAAAGTCTGGCGGATGCCTTCCGATCTCAAGCGTTTGTTTCACCCCCGTTCCATCGCCATCATCGGCGCTTCGCAGGACTTCGCGACCATCAGCGGCCAGCCGCTGAAGCACCTCACCACCCACGGCTACGCGGGCAAGCTGTATCCGATCAATCCCCGCTACGAGGAGATCGCCGGCGTGAAGTGCTGGCCGTCGGTGTCCGCGCTGCCCGAGGCGCCGGACCTGGCCCTCATCCTGATCAACGCGAATCGCGCGGCCGAAGCGCTGCGCGAATGCGGAAAGAAGGGCGTGCCCTTCGTGATCGTCTTCACCTCCGGCTACTCGGAAACCGGCGGCGAGGGCATCAAGATGCAGCAGGAGCTGATCGCGATCGCGCGTGAATACAACATCGGCATCGTCGGCCCCAACTGCCAGGGCATGATTTCGGTGGCGGGCAAGACCTACGCGGGTTTCGGCTCCGTGTTCAACGCCACCTACGAAACGGGCGCGGTCAGCATGGTCTCGCAGTCGGGCGGCTTCGGGTTCTCGGTGATGAACCTCGCCTCCATGGAAGGCGGCGTGAACTTCCGGCAGATGGTCACCACCGGCAATGAGATCGGCATCAGCACGCTCGATTTCATCGATTACTTCTGCGACGAACCGGAAACGGCACTGATCGCGGTGTACATAGAAGGCCTGAAGGACGCGCACCGCCTGCCCGCCATCGCCGAAAAAGCGCTGGAGAAGAAGAAGCCGATCCTGTGCTGGAAGGTCGGCAACACGGAGCAGGGCCAGCGCGCCGCGGCGTCGCACACCGCCAACCTCGGCGGCGAGATGGCGCTCTACCAGTCCGTCATCCGCGACAAGGGCCTGATCCAGGTCGAGGACATCCAGGACGTGGTGGACATCGCGCGGGCGTTCGCGAGCGGCAAGCAGCCCAAGGGCACCGGGCTCGCCATTGTCACCATCTCCGGTGGCGCAGGCATCCTGATGACGGACGCGGTGGTGGAACGCGGCATGCAGGTGCCGCAGCTCTCGCCCGCCACGCTCGAGAAGCTCAAACCCATCGTGCCGTCCTTCGGTTCGCTCAACAACCCGATCGACCTCACCGCGGCCATCTTCAACAACACCGCGCTGATCCAGCAGGCGCTGCAGCCCATCGTGGAAGACCCTGGCGTCCACGCCATCGCCATCATCAACGCCTCGCTGCAGGGCGAACTGGCCGCAAAAGTGGCGGCCGAGATCGTGAAGGTTGCACAGGGCACGGATAAACCCTTCTACCTGAGCTGGAGCGCGATCCGTCCGGTGGCGGAGGAGGCTTACGCCCAGCTCGACGCGGCCCGGATTCCGCATTACCAGTCGCCGGTGCGCTGCGGCCGCGCGATTGCGGCGGTGTCCAATTACGCGGCGGCGCTGCGCCGGCATGTAGCCCTGAAAGGCGAAAAACCGCTGACCCTGACTAGGCCTGCGGCCCGCGCCACGCTCGGCGCCGCGCGCGAAGACCTCACCGAGTACGCGGCCAAGCAGGTGCTGGCCGAGTACGGCATCGGCGTCACGCAAGAGGTGCTGGCGACGACCCGCGAGGGTGCCGCCGCGGCGGCCGAGAAGATCGGCTTCCCGGTGGTGCTGAAGGTGAGTTCGCCCGACATTCCGCACAAGACCGAGGCCAGCGCCGTGCGGTTGGGTATCGCCACGGAGGCGGATGCCGCGCAGGCCTTCGACGACATCGTCGCGGGTGCAAAGCTCTACAACGGCAAGGCCCGCATCGAGGGCGTTCTGGTGCAGGAGATGGTGAAGGGTGGCGTCGAGGCCATCCTCGGCGTTACCAACGATCCGCTGTTCGGCCCGGCGGTCATGTTCGGCCTCGGCGGCATCTTCGCGGAGGTGATGAAGGACGTCTCCTTCCGGCTCGCGCCGGTGACGCGCACGCAGGCGCTGGAAATGATCCGCGAGATCAGGGGTTATCCGATCCTTGCCGGAGCGCGGGGCAAGCCGCTTTGCGACGTCGAGGCTTTGGCCGATACCATCGAGCGCTTGTCCGCGCTGGCGGTGGACCTGAAGGGCTCGCTCGGCGAGCTCGATATCAATCCGCTGTTTGTCTTTGAAAAGGGCCGCGGCGTGAAGGCGGCGGACGCGCTCATCAAACCGAAGGCGAAGCCATGAATCTTTCCGAAGAAGTCCGCCTGCTGTGCGCGGAACTGCAGCGCTTCATCCGCGAGGAAGTGGAGCCGCAGTCGCGCTGGATCGAGGAGCATGACGAGATCCCCGCCGGCCTCCTGCAGAAGACGCGCGAGATGGGGCTGTTCGGCCTCACGATTCCGCAGGAATATGGCGGCGTGGGCCTCGATCTTGCCGGCAAGTGCGCGGTCGAGGAGGAGATGGGCCAGACCAACTACGGTTTCGCCACCCTCATCGGCAACCATACCGGCATCTCCACCGCCGGCATCGTCGCGCTCGGCAATGAGGCGCAGAAGAAGCAGTACCTGCCGCGCATGGCTACCGGCGAATGGATCGGCTGCTTTGCGCTGAGCGAGCCGCAAGCCGGGTCCGACCCCGCGGCGATGCGGACGACCGCCGTGAAAAAGGGCGACCGCTACGTGCTGAACGGCGAGAAGATCTACATCACCAACGCGCCGGTGGCGAACGTGTTCACGCTGATGGCGGTGACCGACAAGAGCAAGGGCATCAAGGGCATTTCGGCCTTCATCCTTGAGCGCGGGTTCAAGGGCCTGTCGGTCGGCAAGAACGAACTGAAGATGGGCATGCACGGCTGCACGACCGCGCCCGTCATTCTGCAGGATTGCGAAGTGCCGGCCGAAAACCTGCTCGGGCCGGAGGGCATGGGCTACGTGCAGGCGCTGAAGACCCTGACCGCCGGCCGGGTCACGGTGGCGTCGCGCTGCTGCGGCATGATGGACAAGCTGATCGCCCGCAGCGCCGAATACATGAAAGTACGCACCCAGGGCGGCCACAAGCTCGCCGAATACCAGGGCCTGCAATGGATGCTCGCCGACATGGCGGTGCAGCGCGACGCGGCGCGCCTGCTGACCCGGCGCGGCATCGAGACGCTGATGCGCGGTGAGCGCGGCACGCTGGAAGCGGCGATGGCCAAGTTGTATGCGACCGAAGCGCTCGGCAAAGTGGTCGACGCCGCGGTGCAGATTCATGGCGGCATGGGCTACATGCGCGAGGCGGGCATCGAAACCACCTACCGCGACGCGCGCATCGTGCGCATCTACGAAGGCACGGCCGAGATCCAGCGCAACATCATTGCGGCACAACTCCTGAAAGACTGACATGACGACCGTTCAGAACCTGTTCGACCTGTCCGGCCGCGTGGCCATCGTCACCGGCGGCGCCACCGGCCTCGGCCTGCAGATGGCGGGCGCGCTCGCGGAGGCGGGGGCGAACATCGTCATCACCTCGCGCAAGAAAGAGAACTGCGAGGCGGCAGCACAGGGCATCGCGAAGCTGGGCGTGAAGGCCATCGCCGTCGGCTGCGATGTCACCAAGGCCGATCAGGTGGAAAAACTCCGGGACGAAACGCTGGCCGCTTTCGGCCGCGCCGACATCCTCGTCAACAATGCCGGCCGCGCGTGGGTCGCGCCGCCCGAGGACATGCCGCTCGACCGCTGGCAGGAGGTGCTGGACCTCAACATCACCGCGCCCTTCCTGTGCGCGCAGGCCTTCGGCCGCGAGATGATCAAGGCGCGCCGCGGCAAGATCATCAACATCGCCTCCATCGCCGGACTGGTGGGCCGCAACCCCAAGGCCTACAACTCGCTGGCCTACGGCACCAGCAAGGGCGCGCTGGTGAACTTCACCCGCGACCTCGCCGTGAAGTGGGCGCAGCACAACATCCAGGTCAACTGCATCTGTCCGGGCTTTTTTGTCACCGATATCAACCGCGCGATGTACGAGAAGAACAAGGCGAACGTCGACCGCGAGATTCCGCTCGGGCGCACCGGCGGGCCGGACGATCTCAAGGGCCTCGCGGTGCTGCTGGCGTCGGACGCCTCCGCGTTCATGACGGGGGCGATCATTCCGGTGGATGGCGGGGCGGTGGCTTGGTAACGCCAGTCGATTCGCCGCCAAGAAACGTTCGTGTCAGACACGCAGTTCCCTGACGGCTGTTCCTGAAGCCCCCATCCGATAGCCGCAACGTTAGACCAGCGGTAAACTGCCGGAAAACCAAGGAGAGCATCCATGGCTGATCTCGTATCCGAGCTTGCAGACCGCGGTCGATCCCTGCCGCCGGAAGAGCGTGTTCGACTCCTGGACCTTTTGCTCGAATCGCTCCACGAGCCTTCGACCACGGAGGTTGAAGACGCCTGGAACAAGGAGATCGAGCGACGCGTCGCCCGCTACGAACGGGGCGAGGCAGAGTTGCACGACGCCGAAGACGTAATGGCTGAAGCGGCGCGAATTGCGCCTTGAAGCGTCTGCGTGTTGACGGCGATGCTCGCGCGGAGCTTTTCCACGAAACCAAATACTACGAGACCAGACGCAAAGGCACGGGGAAGCAGTTCCGCGAGGCCATCAATGCATCTTTTGACCTGCTGCGCAGCTTTCCACAGGCTGGCGCACCGGGCCCGGCGAATACGCGTAGAACCAAGGTCTAGGGATTCCCTTTCACGGTTGTTTATCGCGACACCGAGCATGAGATTGTCGTATTTGCTATCGCACCGGATCGGCAACAGCCGGGATACTGGCTGGATAGAGCGCTGAGTGGCGGCTAAACCCCCTTTCGCACGGGTCGTGCCGCCTACTAAAGACTGCTTGTGTCAGACCCGCGCTTTCCCTTGAAGCTTTTGCTCGCGCCCGGATGAACGGCCACCCCGAACGCGAACCCGTTGGCCCCGGCGAAGAGTCCGTCTGGGACTACCCGCGCCCGCCGCGGTTGGAGCCACTCGATGGGCGCATCGAGATCATCTTCAACGGCGTGCGGATCGCCGATACGCGGGGCGCGTACCGCGTGCTGGAGACCAGCCACCCGCCCGCCTATTACCTGCCGCCCGCCGATCTCCTGCGCGCGCACGTGCTGCCCGCGGCAGGGAGTTCGTTCTGCGAATGGAAGGGCGCGGCCGGCTACTGCACCGTGCAGGTC
>CAZXNF010000168.1:0-7541 GCA_964641785.1 uncultured Streptomycetaceae bacterium
CCCCAACCCTCCCCCGCGCTTGCGCGCAAGGGAGGGGGCACGAAGCGTTAAAGCTCAATCACCGATGCGGCGCTCGCTCGATGCCCTGTACGCCGCCAGCGGTGCCCTGGCGGCGGTCTGCCTGGCCGGCATCGCTGCGCTCATGCTGGCGCAGGCCTTCGGCCGTGAAGTCGGCCTGCTGATCCGCGGCGCGGACGACATCACCGCGTGGCTGTGCGCGGCGTCGGCGTTTTTCGCGCTGGGCCATACCTTCCGCAAGGGCGAACTGGTGCGCGTCGGGCTGTGCATCGATCTGCTCGGCCCCCGCGCCCGCCGGGTCGCGGATCTGATCGCCCTCGGCCTCACCGCGCTGTTTGTCGGCTACATGCTGTGGGCGGTCGCGATCTTCGTTTTTGACAGCTGGAAGTTCAAGGAAGTCGCGCAGGGCTTGATCAAGATCCCGATCTGGATCCCGCAGCTCTCATTCCTGTTCGGCGTCATCATCTTCTTCATCGCGGTGATCGATGACCTGGTCGCGGTCTTGCGCCGCCAGACGCCGGCCTTCCAGCGCGCCGAGGACGAGCGCCGCGCGCGGGGCGAGCAGGGCGACTTCTCGGAAACGGTATGAGTACCTTGACGATCGCCTGCGTGCTGTTCGCGCTCCTGCTCGTCCTGCTGTTCGGCGGGGTGTGGATCGCGATCGCGCTCGCCGCGGTCGCGTGGGCGGGGCTGCATTTCTTTACGTCCACGCCGCCGGAGGTGAACCTGTTCCAGTCGTTCTGGGGTTCGAGCGCGAACTGGACGATTGCGGCGCTGCCACTGTTCATCTGGATGGGGGAGATCCTCTACCGCACCAAACTTTCCGAGGAGATGTTTGAAGGCTTGGCGCCGTGGCTCACCTGGCTGCCCGGCCGGCTGATGCACGTGAACATTCTCGCCTGCGGCATCTTCGGCACCGTGTCCGGCTCTTCGGCGGCGACCTGCGCGACCATCGCCAAGGTCGCGCTGCCGGAGCTGAAAAAGCGTGGCTACGACGAGAAAACCTGCCTCGGCTCGCTGTGCGGGGCGGGCACGCTGGGCATCCTGCTGCCGCCGTCGATCATCATGGTGGTCTATGCGGTGGCGGCGGAAGTCTCGATCCTGAAGATATTCCTCGCCGGTTTTCTGCCGGGACTGCTGCTGATGCTGCTGTTCTCGGGTTACATCGTCGTCTGGGCCCTGTTGAATCCCGACAAGACGCCGCAGGAAGCGATCCGACTGCCCCTGGGCGAGAAGCTCTACCGCAGCCGCCGGCTCATCCCCTGCATCGCGCTGATCGTGTTCATCGTCTGGGTGATGGTGATCGGCTGGGCCACGGCCACGGAAGCCGCCGCCTACGGCGTGCTGGGGGCGCTGATCATCGCCGCGTGGTCAGGAGGGCTCACGCGCGACAGCTTCTGGCAGAGTCTGATGGGGGCGACCCGGCTCTCCTGCATGATCATGTTCATTCTCGCGGGCGCGAGTTTCCTGTCGTCCTGCATGGCTTTCACCGGTATCCCGAAGGCGCTGGCGGAATGGGTCTACGCGATGAACCCACACCCGTACGCGCTGATCGCGATCCTCGCGGTGATCTACATCCTGCTCGGCACGGCGCTGGACGGCGTGTCGATGATCGTCCTCACCACCTCCATCGTCATCCCGATGGTGGAGAAGGCCGGCTTTGACCTCGTGTGGTTCGGTATCTTCATCGTGCTGCTGGTGGAGATCGCGGAGGTGACGCCGCCGCTCGGCTTCAACATGTTCGTGCTGCAGACCATGAGCGGGCGCGACAGCAATTACGTCGCCTACGCCTCGATCCCGTTCTTCTGCATGATGGTGCTGGCGATCGTGCTGATCACCGTGTTCCCGCAGATCGCGACCTGGCTGCCCGACGTGATGATCACGCAGGCGAAATAACCACCCCTACAGTTGCGCGGCCTTGAAGGTGTCGCAGGCCTGCACGCTGCCGGTTTCGAGGCCGCGCTTGAACCAGCGCACACGTTGCTCCGACGAGCCGTGGGTGAAGGACTCCGGCGAAACCGTGCCGCGCGCCTGCTGCTGCAGCCGGTCGTCGCCGATCGCGGCCGCTGCGTTGAGAGCGGCTTCGATGTCGCCGTTTTCGATCATGCTGCGGGTCCGTTTGGCGTTGTTCGCCCACACCCCCGCGAAACAGTCCGCCTGCAGTTCCACCCGCACGGATAGCGCATTCGCGCGTTGCGGACTGGCGCCCGCCTGTGCCCGCTGCACCTTTTCTGAAATGCCGAGCAGGTTCTGCACGTGGTGGCCCACCTCATGTGCGAGGACATAGGCTTGGGCAAATTCGCCGGGGGCCTTGAAGCGGTCGCGCAGTTCGCGGTAGAAACCGAGGTCGATATAGACCTTCTGGTCGCCGGGGCAGTAGAACGGACCCACCGCCGAGTTCGCCGTGCCGCAGGCGGAATCGACCGCGCCGGTGAAGAGGACGAGGCGGGGGTCTGCGTATTGCCGGCCGGCCTGCTGGAAGATGCCGCGCCAGGTGTCCTCGGTGTCGGCCAGCACGACGGACACGAATTGCTTGAGCTTCTCTTCCTCCGCCGTCCCCTTGTAGTTGCCGTCGGGCGCCTGCGTCTGCGGCGCCTGGATCTGCTTGGCGCCCTCCAGGATGATGCTCGGGTCAACACCCATGAACATGGCGATGACCGCGATGATGAGGACGCCGATGCCGCCGCCGGCTACGCCTCGGCCCACGGACATGCCGCGCCGGTCCTCGACGTTGCCGCTTTCCCTCCCACCTTCCCAGCGCATGGCTTTCTCCCGTCCTTCAGCCTTGGATGGCGCAGTATAGTCGGCCCTGCGGGGCTGTCCTGTAGTCCTATACTGACATTGCCATCCGCCGGTGGCGTGCGGTTAGCCGGGAGGTGGCGGCCGTTCCGCGTCGTAGATGATTTTGGCCGCGAACAGCTTCTCGAGCGCATTGTCCGCGTAGCCCAGCGTCCGCGCGATTTCCGCAGAATGCTGCCCCAGCCATGGCGCCGGCGTGCGGATGCGGGTGAACTCGTTGCGGGTCTTCACCGGCGAACCGAAGTTCATCATGCGGCCGATCTTCGGGTGATCCACTTCGACGATCATCTGCCGCGCGCGCACGTGCGGATCGGCGAGCGCCTGGTCGTAGGTGTAGACCGGGCCGCCGGGCACGCCGGCGGCATCGAGTTTCTCCACCCAGTGTGACGTCGGCTGCGTGAGGAATTCCTGCTCGATCTCGTCCTGTAGCGTATCTACGTTGGCCATTCGTGCCTTCAGCGTGCTGAATCGCGCGTCCTGTATGAACTGGGGCTTGGCGATCACCTGCGTGCAGAAATGGGTCCACAGTTTCTCGTTGTTGGCGCCGACGGTGACGTAGCCGTCCTGCGTTTTGTAGGCCTGGTAGGGCGCGGAGCGCCGATGCCGCGTGCCGTTGGCGAGCGGCAGTTCGCCACCGCCGAAATAGGCGCCGAACTCCCAGAAGGTCCACGCCAGCCCGGCTTCGAGCAGCGAGGTTTCGAGGTAGTTGCCCTCGCCGGTGCGCAGGCGCTGAATGTAGGCGCCGAGGATGGCGTAGAGCGCGGTGGTGCCGGCCGCGATGTCGTTCATGGCGATGCCGACCTTGACGGGTCGCCCGCCGGCCTCGCCGGTCATGCGCATGATGCCGCTCATGCCCTGCGCGATGATGTCGAAGCCGCCCTTGTGCGCGTAAGGGCCGGTCTGCCCGAAGCCGGAAATGGAGGCGTAGACGACGCCCGGGTTCACCGCCTTGACCGCGTCGTAGTCGATGCCAAGTTTTTTCGTCACGCCCGGCCGGTAGTTTTCGATGACGATGTCGGCATCCTTCGCCAGGCGCATGAAGATGGCCTTGCCCGCCGCCTGCTTGAGGTCGAGGCCCAGGCTGCGCTTGTTGCGGTTGAGCGCCGCGAAACAATAGCTCTCGCCGTTGACCTTGGGCTCGAAACGCCGCGAGCCGTCGCCTTCCGGGAAGGCCTCGATCTTGATCACGTCCGCACCCATGTCGGCCAGCATCAGCGTGCAGTAGGGGCCCGCCATGATGGCGGTGAAATCGAGGACTTTGACCCCGTCGAGCGGCAAGGGCATGGTGGAATCCCGGAACGAATGGCGGGCGAGGGAGTCGAAGTTTACCTGTGCGGGCGGATGTCCCGGCAACGCCGATATAATCGCCGCGCACGATCAAAAACGAGGAGGAGGCAACATGCAGCAATCGAAATTCATATCCGCCAGTCTGGCGCTGTTCGCGGCCGGCATCGCCGGCGTCGCCTGTGGCCAGGCCTGGCCCGCCAAGCCGGTGCGCGTCGTGATTCCGTGGCCGGCGGGTGGTTCCAACGATGTGGTCGGCCGCATCGTCATGAACAAGGTCGGCGAGTCCATGGGCCAGCAGTTCGTCATCGACAACCGGGGCGGCGCCGCCGGAACCTTGGGCGCGGAAGTAGTCGCGCGGTCGCCTGCGGATGGCTACACGATCATGGTGCATTCCACCACCCACGTCGGCAATCCGTCGATGTACAAAAAACTGCCGTACGACACGCTGAAGGATTTCACCGGCGTGGGGCTGCTCGCGGCGCAACCCGGCGCGCTGACCGTACACAGCTCGCTGCCGGTGAAATCGGTGAAGGAATTCATCGCGCTCGCCAAGTCAAAGCCAGGACAGATTTTCTATTCCTCCTCAGGCAACGGCAGCGCGCCGCATCTCTCGATGGCGCTGCTGCTCCAGATGACGGGCATCAACGTCGTGCACGTCCCGTACAAGGGCGGCGCGCCGCAGGTTACCGCGCTGGTGTCTGGCGAAACGCAGGCCTCGCTGGCGACGATTTCGACGGTGCTGGCGCATGTCAATTCAGGTCGCCTGCGCGCGCTGGGCGTTTCCGGCGCCAAGCCGAGCCCGAACCTGCCGGGCGTGCCGACGATCGGGCAGACCGTGCCCGGCTACGAAATGAGTCCGTGGATCGGGGTGTTCGTGCCGGCCGGCACGCCGCGCGACATCATCAACCGCCTGAATGCGGAAATCGGCAAGGCGCTGAAGACGCCGGAGGTCAGCCAGAGCCTGGCGAATCAGGCGCTGGATGCATGGTCGGCGACACCCGAGGAGTTCGAGCAGCGCCTGCGTGCAGACTACGAGAAATACGCGAAGCTGATCGCCGCGACCGGCGCGCGGGTGGAGTAGCCGATGGATCTGGGCATCAAGGGCGAGCGGGCACTCGTCGTCGGCGCCAGCGAAGGTATCGGCTTTGAATGCGCGAAAGGCCTGCTGGAGGAGGGTGCAGTGGTCGCCATTGTTTCGCGCGATGCGACCAAGCTGGCGGCGGCGGCGGCGGACCTCAATCTGGCCACCGGCAAGACGGTCGCCACCTTCGCCGCGGACGTTACCAAGGCGGCCGAGGTCGAGCGCCTGGCAAACTGGGTGGCGGGGGGCGGCTCCCGTCTCGACATCCTCGTCCACGCCGTGGGTGGCAGTTACCGCAAGCTGTTCGCGGAGCTCTCCGATGAGGAGTGGCAGGCGAGCTACGACTTCAACGTGCTGTCCGCGGTGCGCGTAATCCGCGCACTGCTGCCCTTGTTGAAAAAATCCGCGCAGGGCCGCGTGGTCATTCTCGGCGCGGCGGGCGCCCGCATGCCCTATCCCCACCAGATCGTTTCCAACGTGCACAAGGCGGGACTCATTGCCCTGACCAAGACGCTGGGCGCGGAACTCGCGTCTGACAACATCCGCGTGAATTCCGTCTCGCCCGGCCGAACGCTCACGTCGCTGTGGACGACGCGTGCGGACAAACTCGCCAAGGAGCGCGGCACGGCGCCGGATGAAATCATCAGGGAATTTACGCACGAGATTCCCATGGGGCGTTTCGGCAAGCCCGAGGAAATCGCCGCCATGGTGGTGTTCCTCGCTTCGCACAAGGCGAGCTACGTGAACTGCCAGTCCGTCCTCGTGGACGGCGGGATCGCGCGCGGGCTGATCTAGTTCTAGAAGTGCCGTGATGCCGTAACCGGCTTGACCTTCGGGTCGAGCTGGATGTCGAGCAGCGTGTTTTGCGTGACCCTGCCGCGCGTTTTGGCCAGGAAGGCCGTGAGGTCGGTTTCGGCCGCGGCGCGGACGTAACGCCAGCGGTACAGGGCGGCCAAGCCGCTGAAGTCGATCACCGGCGGCTCGATGGTGAAGAGGTCGAGCGCCTTGCCGGTCAGCCGGCTGGCCGCTTCGTTGAGCGTCGCGTAGCGCCGATTGGAGAGTATCACCAGCAACATTTTTGTCCGGTGATGCGCTGCGGTCCACAGGGCTTCGCTCGCGTAGAGCGCCGAGCCGTCGCCGATGACGGCGACCACCTGCCGGTCCGGGTTGCCGATGGCGGCGCCCACCGATGCTGCGAGTCCCCAGCCGATGCCGCCGCTACCGTTGATCAGGTATTCCCCAGCGTTCAATTCCATCCATTGCCGTACGTCCGAGGTCGACAGGCCGGACTCGTCGACCCAGATCGCGTGGGGAAAGGCTTTGAGGAGGGCGTGGATGGCGCGCGAGGGATGGAAAACGCCGGCCTGCCGCGCCGGCAGCGCCATCGGGGGCCGTTGCGGCCTGAGCGGGGTACGTTTGGCGGCCGCCTTCAGCGCATCCGCGATGTCGGCCAGCGCTGTGCGCGTGTCCGTCACGGTCGCCAGCTCGAACTCGCCATCGGCGGCGAGCACGTCGGCATTGTTGCCGATCCAGAGCTTGGGTTGCGCGAGCTTCGCCTCGCTGTAGAGCGTCGTGCGCAGGCCCGTGCCGCCGACGAAAAACAATACGTCATGTTGCGCTAGGCGATCCGCGATCTGCTTGCGGCTCGGCGGCAGGTAGCCGGCGTAGCGCGGCGACGCACTCGCGATTGGCAGCACCGCGGTATAGGGCGCGACGTAGACCGGCGCGGCGAGCTTGCGGGCAAGGTCGTCGAGCGCTGCGCTGGCGCCGTTCCAGTGCACGTCTTCCGCCGCGATCAGTGCGGGACGTTTGGCCTTTTCCAATACCTGCGCGTACCGGCGAGCCTGCGCCGCGGTGAGCGCGCCCAGGCCGGGCGGATTGACCTTGTGCGGTGCGGCGTCGAGATCCTGTTCGAGCAGGTCGGGCGGGCAGATCAGGGCAACGGGCCGGCCTGGCGCGGTGAGCGCGACGCGGACCGCCTGCAGGATATTGAACGCGGCATCGTCGCGGGTATTGAGGGTGAAGACGGCCTTCGCCACCGAGCCCGCCATCTTTTCGAGCGGGCCCCACAGGATGGGCTGCGTATGGAGAAAGCGCCGGTCCTGTCCGCCGACCAGCACCAGCAGGGGCGATTGCGCGATGCCTGCGGTGTAGAGCGCGCCCATGCCGTTGCCGAGGCCGGGAGCGACATGCAGGTTGACGACGCCGAGGGAGCGGGTTGCGCGCGCGTAGCCGTCGGCCATGGGCACGGCGGCGACTTCGCTCAGGGCCACGACGTACTGGAGGTGGCGCCGCTGCTCGCACAGACGCACCAGCGGAATCTCGGTGGTGCGTCTGTGCGAGCAGCGGCGCCACT
>CAZXNF010000169.1:0-7536 GCA_964641785.1 uncultured Streptomycetaceae bacterium
CACGAACATCGTGGCGTAGAGCTTGCGGGCCCGCCCGACCGCGAGACACAGCAGGAACAGCGCGAACAGGGGCACGCCCAGTGTGTCGCTGCCGGTGACCGCGAGGAGCAGCACGAAGGGCGCCGCCACGAGGGGCACGGCCCAGACCATGCGATCGGTCAGGCGCGGGGCAAGCAGCACTCCCAGCATGAACAGCAGGCCGTGGCCGGGCGGCACGAACAGCGGAATGTTGTCGAGACGATAAGCATAGAGGCCCCACACCAGCGACAGGAAGCACTCGCCAGCGGTGGCGATGAGCACGCAGACGATCAGGCTCCTGCGTTGCGCGGCCGGTACGCCGCGGAGCAGCCCGAGAAACACCGCCCACGCGGCCACATTGGCGGCGAGCTGGCCCCACGGCTGGACGTGGCGGTCGGCCCACAGCCCGACGACGATGGTGCCGACGATCAGTGCGATGGCGGCAGGTGGCGGGGTTTTCACGGGACGAGGGGCGCGCTCTTATTCAGGTTTCGCGCCGGATTCCTTGATGACCTTGGCCCATTTCGCGGTCTCGACGCGGACCATCGCGGCGAACTGGTCCGGCGGCAGGAAGCTGGCTTCGGCGCCCAGCGCGGCGAAGCGTTCCCGTGCATCGGGGCTGGCGACGATCTTGCTCAATGCCGCGGTCAGTTTCTCGGTAATGGCCTTGGGCGTGGCGACCGGCGCGAACATGCCATACCAGGTGAGGACTTCGTAGCCGGGAATGGCTTCTGCGACCGTCGGCACGTCGGGCAGGATCGCCAGGCGCTTCTCGCTGGAGACGCCCAGCGCTTTCAGCTTGCCCGACTTGACGAAGGGCAGCGTGGACGACACGCCGGTGATCATGAACTGGGTCTGGCCGGCGACGAGATCGGTCAGTGCCGGGCTCGCGCCCTTGTACGGCACGTGCACGATCTGCACGCCGGACATGAGCTTGAGCAGTTCGCTGGAGAGATGCGCCGTCGAGCCGCTGCCGGAGGATGCAAAGTTGATCGTGCCCGGCTTCGCCTTCGCCAGCGCGACGAGCTCTTTCACGTTGGCCGCGGGCAGCGACGGGTGCGCGACGAGGATCATCGGGCTCGAGGCGACCAGGCCGAGGGGTGCGAGTTCCTTCGCCGGATCGACGGCCAGCTTCGGATAGAGGCTGGGGTTGATGGCGTTGGTGCCGTTCGCGCCCATCAGCAACGTGTAGCCGTCCGGCGCGCTCTTGGCCACGATCTCAACAGCGATGTTCCCGCCGCCGCCGGCGCGGTTGTCCACGATCACCTGCTGCCCGAAGGCCTCGGTCAGCTTCAGCGCGACGATGCGGCCGCTGATATCCACCGGCCCGCCGGGAGAATAGGGAATGAGCAGGCGGATGGGGCGCGTCGGGTAATCGGCGGCCTGCGCGGCTGCCGCGCATAGCGCCAGCAGCGGGATTAGGGATTTGGGATTAGGGATTGGCAACTTCCAAAGCGTGTTCATGCGTGGTTTCTCCATGGATTTAAAATCTCGAATCCCCAATCCCGCCTTTCAACAGCTCACCCGCGATTGTCCCTGAATTTGAACCAGTGATACGCCGCCGCCTGTGGAATGCGGATCAGGCGGTGCAGCGGGAAGCGCGCGAGCGGCGAGGCGTTGGGCGGGATCACGTTCTCGCGGCCCTGGCCTCCGCCCGCGATGCGGTCGGCGATCAGCTTGCCGGCGTACAGGCTGTAGGACACGCCGCTACCCTGGTAACCCAGCGCGTAATGGGCGGTGGCGTCGTCCTCGGCGTGGTACACATGCGGCAGAAAGTCGCGCGTGAGGCACACCCAGCCGTGCCAGTCGTAGTCCACGGTGAGGTTCTCCAGGCCCGGCAGTTTCGCCCGCAGTTCGGACAGCAGGTAGTCGCGCTGGTTCATATTGCGGGCCGGTTTGTCGGAGATGAGGCCGCGTCCGCCAAACATAATGCGGTCGTCGGGCAGCCGCCGCCAGTAATACAGCAGCTTGCGCGAGTCAGTCAGGACATGGCCAGTAACGAAATTGGTGGCGCGAATCTCAGCCGCAGTCAATGGACGCGTGACGATGATGTGCGACAGCACGGGGAACAGGGTGGCTTTCACCGCGCCGTGCAGATGGTCGGGTGTGTAGCCGTTGGTCGCCAACACGACCTGCTTCGCGCGGACTTCGCCGGCGGGCGTGGTCAGCACGTGTTCGGCGCCGCGTTTTCCCCAGTGCGTGACCGGACTGGCGCCGTGTACGGCGGCGCCCGCCCCCCGTGCCATGCGCAGCACGCCCAGTGCGAGCTTGAGCGGATGCACCGCCAGCGCGTCGGGAATGCGCAGCGCACCGTGCGATTGCGTGCCGCCGATGTGGTCGCGCTGGACCTGCTCCGCGGTCAGGAACTCTGCGGGGTATTCGAATTCGCGCTGCAGCAGTTCGGCTTCCTCGCGCAAGCCGGCAGTGCGGCCCGGGCGATGCGCGATCTTGAGGTGGCCGGCTTCGCTGTGATCGCAAGCGATCGCGCCTTCGCGAATCATCGTGCGTACGTTGGCGAGCGAAGCCATGGTCTCGCCGAACGCGCGTTTCGCCATGTCGCGGCCCCACTGGTCGATCATCTGCGCGCCGGTGTAGCGGCCAAGTGCCATGCGCGCGAACCCGCCGTTGCGGCCGCTGCAGCCCCAGCCGGGGCGGTTGGCTTCCAGCACGGTTGCTTTCACGCCATGGCGGGCAAGGTGGTACGCGCAGGACAGCCCGGTATAGCCGCCGCCGATGATGGCGACATCGGTGTCCACGCGCGCTGGCGCGGGGCCATCGTCCGGCGGGGGCGTGCCGGCGGTGGCGGCCCAGTAAGAGCCCGGATAGTCGAGTCCCGTACCGGGGTCGGAGGCGAAGAGAGGATCGTAGGCCATGGAAAATCCGGGATTAGTGATTGGGGATTTGGGATTAGAAATCGCAATCGCGTGCGGCATCGATCTGTGCTGGTTGGTTTCCAATCCCCAATCTCAAATCCCTAATCCCTTGTTCAGGGCTTCAGTCCCAGGCGCTCGACCACCAGCTTCTGTTCGTCGAACACCGTGCGGGCATACCTGGTGTACTCCTCGCTCGACTTGTAGTTGGCTTCCATGCCGTAGCGATCCACGGCCTCGACAAAGGCCGGCTCCGCCATCGCCTTGCGGAAACCGTCGTGCAGGATTCTGACGATCTTCGGATCCATGCCTTTGGGTCCGGCGATACCCCAGGGCGCGGCGGAGGCGAATCCGTAGACGTCCCGCAAGGTCGGGATGTTGGGCACTTTGTTGGTGGGTTTCTCGCCCCAGGTGATCAGCGGCCGGAAGCTGCCGGCCTTGATCATTTCCCACGGCGGCGTGCCGGCATAGGCCTGGACTTCGCCGCCCTTGAGCGCGGTCAGCATTTCCACGGTGCCCTTGTACGGCACCTGCACCCAGTCGATGCCTTCCTTCTGCGCGATGGTATCCATCGTGATGTGCAGGTCGGAGCCGATCCCGGGGCTGGCATAACTGATCTTGCCCGGATTGGCCTTCGCGTAGGCGACGAATTCCTTCCAGGTTTTCCACGGCGCGTCGGCGCGCACGGACACGCCGAACACATAGCCGGCGATGTTGATGATCCAGCTCATGTCGGTGGGCGGATTGAAGCCGGACTTGGTGATGTGGGGCTGGCGGAAGACCCCGGTGGGGATCAGCGCGAGGGTGTAGCCGTCCGGCTTGGCGCCGGCCGCCTGCTGTGCTGCGATGACGCCGCTCGCACCGGGTTTGTTCTCGACGATCACGCGCTTGCCGAAGATCTTCGCCGCGCCGTCCGCCAGCGTGCGCAGGGCGACGTCCGTGGTGCCGCCGGCCGTGAACGGGCAGAGCACCGTGATCGGGCGGACGGGGAAGCCTTCCGCCTGGGCATGGGCGAAGGGAGAGAGTGCCAGCGCCGCGGGGGCGAGTATGAGCAAGCGGCGGCGGGAAGAAATACGGTTCACTTTCGGCTCCTGTTTAAAAAATCGGGATTGGAGATTTGGGATTAGGGATTAGAAAAATCCAAGCAAAAAGAACGCCAGGGATAGACCAATGTCGTTGTCGTTTTCAAATCCCTAATCCCAAATCTCTAATACCCGGTTCAATCTCATCGCCCCTTGAACCGCGGTTTGCGCTTCTCCTTGAAGCTCGCCACGCCCTCCTTCGCGTCTTCGCTGGCGCGCACGCGCTGGATGGCGAGCCGGCCGCGGGCAACGAGTTCCGAGGGGCCTTTCGGGATGACCTGACCGACGAAATCGCGCAGCAGTGCGGTCACCAATGGTGCATTGTCCGCGAGCTTGCGTGCGTAATCGTGCGCGGCACTCATCAGGTCCGCGCGCGGCGTCACGCGATTCACCAGCCCTGCCTCATACATGCGCTGCGCGGACAGGGCGTCGCCGACCAGCATGAGTTCCATCGCGAGCTTGTGGGGGATGCGGGCGGCGAGGCCGGCGATCAGCGCGCCGGTCGTGCCGATTTTGCCTTCTGGGAACATGAACTTCGCATCGTCGGCCGCGACGCACAGGTCGGCCATCTCCACCATCACCACGCCGCCGCCGACCACCCAGCCGGACACCGCCGCGATCAAGGGCTTCTCCAGCGCCACGCCGACGTTGGGGATGCAGGCGGGGAAATCCTCGGCCGGGCCTTTGACGTCGAGCCCGACGCAGAAATCCTTGCCGGCGTGCGTGAGTATGGCGACTCGGTCGTCGGAGTCGTTCAAGCGTTCCCACGCCGCGCGCAGTCCGAGCGCGATGTCGTTGTTGATTGCGTTGCGCTTGTCGGGACGGTTCAAAGTGATGACGGCGATGCCGTCGGCGGATTCGTAGGTCACGGCATTGTCATTGTTCATGGCTGGCTTTCGTTTCAGGAAAGGGTGGCGCGGGCGTCGAGCGCCACCGCGCCCTCGCCGCGGGTTTTCACCAGCAGCGGGTTGATGTCGAGCTCGATCAGTCGTGGACCCAATGCAGCCGCGAGGTGGCTGACGCGGACGACGGCGTCGACCAGCGCGTCGACATCCGCCGGCGGCCGGCCGCGGATGCCCTGCAGCAGCCTCCAGGCGCGCAGCCGTTCGAGCATCGCGCGCGCGTCGGCCGGTGTGATCGGGGCGAGCGCGGTCTGTACATCGGCCAGAAGCTCGACCAGCACGCCGCCGGCGCCGACGACGATCAGCGGGCCGAACTGCGCGTCGTATTTCGCACCGACGATCATCTCGATGCCCGCGCCCGCCATGGGCGCGACCAGGCAGCCGTCGAACGCGGACCCGGGAAGCGCACTGGCCACCGCCGCGGCGATCGCGGACCATGCCGTGCGCACCTTGGCTTCGTCCGCGAGGTCCAGCTTGACCGCGCCGGCGTCGCTCTTGTGCACGAGCGCGCGGCAGACGCCTTTCATGGCCACGGGATAGCCAGTGGCGCACGCGGCGGCGACAGCCTCATCCGGGTTGGTGACCAGGGTTTCGGCGAGCACGGGTATGCCGGCTGCAGCGATCAGGGCCTTGGCCTGGGGTTCCGTAAGGCTGCCTGTGTCCGTGGCCGCGGCGGCGCAGCGCCCAGCGTTGAAATCCACGGGCGCCTGCACGGGTGTTCGTGGTGTACGCGAGGCCGCGCCGTAATCCACGGCCGCACGGATGACCCGCAACGTATCGTCGAGCCGGTTCGTGAACGGGCAACCGATGTCGCGCATCGCCTGACGCGCGCCGTCCACCAGTGAGCCGGGGGTAAACAACAGCGCGGTCGGCATTTTCTGCTCCAGCGCGCGTTGCCCCCACCAGCGGACCTTGTCTTCGAGTTGCGGGGTGGTGGCGACGACGGGCAGCACAACGCCCACGTCGGGGTCTTCCGCGAGCCAGGTATAGGCGTCCTGCGCCGAGCGCATCCCGAGGCCGCGCGCGAGTCCCCCGATGTCGAGCGGATTGACCGGACGATTGTCGGGCACGTAGGTGGCCAGCTTTACACGGGTGGCCGCGTTGAGGTCGGCCAGCCGCAGGCCGGCCGCCGCCAGGCGATCCGCCGTGACGGCTATGGTGCCGCCGGATCCGGAGAACACCGCGATCCCGTCGGAGCGCGGGGGGCCGAAGGTTGTCAGGAAGTGCGCGCACTGCACCATGCTCTCGGGGTCATCCAGCAGGATGACGGCGTGCTGGTGGCAGGCGGCTTCCCAGGCGGCGTGCGAGCCAGCGAGGCTCGCCGTGTGCGATTGGGTGATGCGGCTGGCCACTTCGCTGCGGCCGGCCTTGACCGCGATAATCGGTTTGCCGGCAATGCGCGCGCGTTCAGCAAGCCTGAGGAAGCGGCGCCCGTCCCTGAGCCCTTCTATATAGGCGCAGATCGCCTGCGTCCGCGGATCTTCGATCAGGTACTCGATGAAATCGCAGATTTCCAGGTCGGCCTGGTTGCCGACGGTCACGCACACGCTGAAGCCGGTACCGAGATCCTGGGCGTGCGAGATGACCGAGGCCATCAGTGAGCCGCTCTGGCTGACCAGGCCGATCGGGCCGCGTGGCATCGGATCGGTGGCCAGGGCGATGGACGCCGTCAGGGGAAGATTGAGGTGCGGATTGATGAAGCCGAGGCAGTTGGGACCGATCAGCCGCATGCCATGGCGCCGGGCGATGCCGACGATCTCCGCTTCCCGTGTCACGCCGGCCACGCCGGTTTCCGCAAAATCGGCGGTCAGCACGACGCAGCAGCGAACCCCCGCTTGCCCGCACTCCTCGATGACCGCCGGCAGGGTGCTGGCCGGCAGGGCCACCAGCGCCACGTCGATTTTTTCGGGACTGGCTGAAACCTTGGGCACGGCCGGGATGCCGAATACTGCGCTTTGCCCGGGATTAACCGGGACGATGCGACCGGCGAAGCCGTGACGCTTCAGGAAATTCATCACCCGCCCGCCGTATTTCGCGGTGTTCTCCGAGGCGCCGAGGACCGCGACCGTGCGGGGGTTCAGGATGGGCGTGAGCGGGTGCGGGGCGTTGGGCATGGTGACAACGAAAAGCCTGATTCTAGCGGCGCCGGCGCCAAGCCTTGGGCTGCCCTTAAGCGGGTGCTGTTTAACTTAATAAAAACAATAAATTAACTGTTATTCTTGCCTGTTGCGGGCCGTCCGATATCGCGGTGGCGGACGCCATGACAGATAAAACCTTAATGTTAGCGTGCGCATACTATTACATGCGACGTGCGCGCTTGATCTGTTGCGCCCAACGAAATTCAGCGATCGTGCACGAGCGTTTTTTTGGACTTGGCGCGGGTTGGGCGCGGCAGACCGCAAAATCCGCGCCAACTGTTTGACAGGCTTGGGATAAACCAAGATAATGGTTGGTTTCGCTGGAGGGGTTCCCGAGCGGTCAAAGGGAGCAGACTGTAAATCTGCCGGCTCTGCCTTCGAAGGTTCGAATCCTTCCCCCTCCACCACCACGATGCCATGGTAGTGAAGGACTTAATGGGGCATGGCGGCGGGCAGGGTTGGCCGGGCGGCGGTAGTTCAATGGTAGAACCTCAGCCTTCCAAGCTGATGGTGCGGGTTCGATTCC
>CAZXNF010000170.1:0-7535 GCA_964641785.1 uncultured Streptomycetaceae bacterium
CGGCACCAGCCGCTCCTTGGAGCCCTTGCCCATCACCCGCACCACACCCATGTCGTGCGAGACCTGCGCGAGCTTCAACCCGACCAGTTCCGATACCCGCAGCCCGCTCGCGTAGATCGTCTCGAGCATCGCCCGGTCGCGCAGCCCGCGCGCCTCCGCGACGTCCGGCGCGGCCAGCAGGCTTTCCACGTCGGCCTCGGTCAGGGTCTTGGGCAGCGGCTTCGCGCGCTTGGGGGCATCGATGTTGAGCGTGGGGTCGGCCTTGAGCTTGCCCTGCCGCAGCGCCCACGGATAGAAACGCTTCGCGGAGGACAGCAGCCGGCTGGTGGTGGCCGCGCGCGCGCGACCGCCCACGCGCCAGGCCAGGTAATCGAGCAGGTCGGCGCGTTCGGCCGTCAGCAGGCAGCGCCCCCGTGGCGCGAGCCACGCGCCGAAGGCGGCGAGATCGCTGCGGTAGCTCGCGAGCGTCGTGCGCGCGAGCCCGTCCTCCAGCCACAGCGCGTCACAGAACTCGTCCAGCAGCGGTGATGGGGAATGGGTGATGCGTGATGGGTCAGAACCCGGGGGTTTTCTGGCATTACCCATCACCCATCACCCATCACCCATGACCGGCACGACGCCTTCGTGCCGCAGCAGCCAGCGCTTGATGTCGATGGGCGCGCCCTTGGCGACGCCCATGAATCCGCCGACGCCGCCGGCGGCGACGACACGGTGGCAGGGAATTACCAGCGGCAGACGATTGGCGCCGCAGGCATTGCCGACCGCGCGCGGACCGGTCGAGAGCTGCTTCGCGACCGCGCTGTAGGTCAGCACGCGGCCGCGCGGAATGCCGTGGATCGCCTGCCAGACCCCCACCTGGAAAGGGGTGCCGGTGTAGGTGAAGGAGATGGTGAAGCGCCGCGCCGGATCGTCGAGGTAGCGCTCGATCTCGCGACACATCCGTTCGGCCGTGCGGTTGACGGGCGCCAGCGTGGCGGCGCCCACCGGGAGGTAGCGGATCTCGTCGACACGCTCGCCGAGCGTGCGGATGCCCAGCACGGCGAACGGCGTGGCGAGCCGGGCGTGGTACTCGCCGCCCGCGCCCGGTGCACGACCCCGTTCCGACCAGGCCGCAAAGCCGTCAGGCACCGCCGACGGCTGCATGAGAGGGCGCTTTCCGCAGCTTCTGCAGCACCACGACGACGACCATCAGGCCGACCCCGGCGACATCCGATACGGCACTCGGATACACCAGCAGCAAGCCGGCGGCGATCAGCATCCAGCGTTCTATCACCGTGGTCTTGACGAACAACCACCCCTGCAGCCCCCCGGCGAGCGCCGCGATGCCGAGCGCCGCGGTTGCCGTCACCTGCGCGATCGACAGCCAGTTGGCGTTCGCCAGGTTCTTGAAAGAACCGTCGAGCAGCAAGCCAACACCCGCCGGATCCAGCACGAACATGAAGGGGACGAGAAACGCCGGCGCGGTGTACTTCCAGCATTGCAGGGTCGTGCGGTACGGGCCGCCGCCCGTGATCGCTGCCGCCGCGAACGGGGACAATGCGGTCGGCGGGGAAACCTCCGACAGCACCGCGTAATAGAAAATGAACATATGCGCGGCAAAGTCCGGCACGCCGAGCTTGATCATGGCCGGCGCCGCGATCACGGCACAGATGATGTAGGAAGCCGTCACGGGCACGGCGAGACCGACGATCCACACGATCAGCGAGGTAAAGACGGCGGTGAGCAGCAACTTCATGTCGTGCAGCAACGCGGGCGTGTTCGCCGCGCCCAGCGCCGTCCAAAGGCTGACCAGCCCGTGCGCGCCCGAGTCCGCGTAGTCGAGCACGATGGAACTGAACTTGAGCCCGAGCCCGGTCAGAGTCACGACGCCGACGATGATGCCGGCCGCGGCGCAGGTCATCGCGACGGTCAGCACGCTGAGCGAACCGCCCTGCAGGGCCTTGATCAGACCGGAATTCCAGAAACCGCTGAGCCACGGTTGCCGCCCCCGAAACCAGTCGTAAGAAATGAGCGCCGAATCGCTGCGCAAGAACGACAGCACGGCGGTGACGAGCGTGGCGTAGAACACCGACAGCACCGGCGAATAACCCATCAGCATGAACACGACGATCGCCACCAGCGACACGAAATGGAACCAGTAGCGCACCGCCAGTGCGCCCGCGCGCTGCTGCTTCTCGAGCGTGATGGTTTTCATGCCGAACTTGCGCGCGTCGATTTCCACCATCAGGAAGATCGCCAGATAAAACAGAATGGTCGGGATCGTGGCCATCAGGATCACGTCCAGATACGAGATCCTGAGAAATTCCGCGATCAGGAAGGCCGCCGCGCCCAGCACCGGCGGCGAGAGGATCGCCCCCAGTCCGCCCGCGGCCAGCAGCCCGCCCGCCGATTCCTTGTCGTAGCCGGACTTGGCGAGCAACGGGTAGGCGACCGAACCGAGCGTCACCGTCGTCGCCACGCCGGACCCCGACGGCCCGCCGAGCAGGAACGAGCCCAGGACCACCGCGCGCCCCGCGCTGGAAGGCTTGCCGCCCATGGCCGCGAACGAGAAATCGATGAAAAATTTTCCGGCGCCGGAAAACTGCAGGAACGCGCCAAAAATCGTGAACAGAATGATGAGCGTGGACGACACGTCGATAGCGACGCCGAAGATCCCTTCCAGCGTCATGTACAGCGCGCCGACCAGCCGCCCGATTTCATAGTCCTTGTGCGTCCACGGCGGCGGCAGATAGGAACCGAACAGTGCGTAGGCCAGAAACAGGCTGACGATGAACGGCAATATCCACGTCGAACTGCGGCGATTGCCCTCCAGAATCAGGGCGATCAGCGTGATGCCCACCACCTGATCGGTCACGGTCGGCACGGTGGCGCGATCGCCGAGCAGGTCGCCCCAATAGACGATGTAGCCGATGACCGTGATCGACGCGAGGGCGAAAATGACGTCCCACCACATCAGGCGGTCGCGGAAGCGCGGCAGGGCCGGGAACAGCAGGAACACCAGCACCAGGGCGAACGCGACGTGCGCCGGGCGCAGCCGGTAGGCGGGCACGATCTCGACCGCGGCGTAGAGGTGAAACAGCGACATCACCACGGCGCACGCCGTCAGGAACACCGCCAGCGCGCCCGTGTAGCGGTTCATCGCGCCTTCTTCCGCCTCGATGAATTCTTCCGCCTTCTTCAGCCCTTCGCTGCTGACGATCGTGTCGTCCTGTGCGGCCTTGCCGTTCGCCTCTGTCGCCACTGCCCCCTCCGTCAGACCCGCGTCGGATTCATGCTAGCACGCCCCGCACGCGCTTCGGACCGCGCGAGCCGTACAAAAAAATCCCCGTCCGTTGCGGACGGGGATGCAGCGCGCATTCCGGGTCAGAACTTCAGCCCTTTTTCCTTGTAATACCGGACCGCGCCCGGATGCCACGGCACGGGCGAGTTGCCGGGCTTCTGGTTTTCGAGCTTGATGTCCATGGCCACCTTGTGCACGGCGATCAGGTCGGGACGCTTGTCGAAGACCGTCTTGACGATGTTGTAGACCGTCTGCTCGCTCATGTTGGCGTTCGCCACCAGCAGGTTGGTGACGGCGGTCGCCTGGTTGTCCGCCGTCATGCCGGGATAGGTCGTCTTCGGAATCACATCGGCGATGTAGATGTTGCCGTGCTTCTTGACCATGGCCGGCAGCAAATTGGCGTGGTCGAGGAACTTGATCTTGATGCCCGGCGTCGCTGCCAGATCCGTCACCGCCGAGGTCGGCAGGCCGACGACGAAGAAGAAGGCGTCGATTTTTTTGTCCTTCATCGCGTTGGCCGACTCCGAAGCGCCCAGCCGCTCGATCTTCATGTCCTTCTGGGGATCGAGGCCGGCGGCCTCGAGGACACGGAAAGCGAACACCTCCGTGGCGCTGCCAGGCGAGCCGGTGGACACGCGTTTGCCCTTGAGGTCGTTGATCGTGTTGATCCCCGTGCCCTCGACGGTCACCGCGTGCATCAGGTTGGTGTACAGCACCATCATGGTCCGCACCGGAATCTTGGTGCCGGTGAACTTGCCCGTGCCATCCAGCGCGTCCAGCGCGGCGTCGACCTGGGTCAGCGCGATATAGGGCTTGCCGGTGCCGATCAGGCGCATGTTGTCGACCGAGCCGCCGGTGACTTCGGCGGTGGCCTGCATGCCCGGGATTTCCTTGGAAAACACATTGGCCATGCCGCCGCCCAGCGGGTAATACACCCCTCCGGTGCCGCCGGTGGCGATGGAGAGATTGATTTTCTCCTGCGCAAATCCGCTGGCGGCCAGCAGAGTCCCGGCAGCCAGTACGAGCGCTTTCAATAGCTGGTTCATGTCTCCTCCTCCTTGATGCTTTTAGTGGGTTTGCCTGCAGGGGTGGTATGCCCGGGGAGCATGATACGGGCTCCCCGCCGAACCGCCAACCCGCCTTATTCGGTGGCGAACAGGCGGGCCGGCTCCTTGAACGCCTTGAATTCGAGCGCGTTTCCGGACGGGTCGAGAAAAAATAGACTCGCTTGCTCGCCGATGGTTCCCACGAAGCGTAACTGCGGTTCGATGATGAACCGCGTGCCCGCCGCCACCAGCCGGTCGCGCAAGGCTTCCCAGTCCTGCATAGGCAGCACCAGCCCGAAGTGGCGCACCGGCACGGAATCGTCGTCCACTTCCCGGGTGCCGGCCTTGGCGGCCTCCTCCGGCGCGAGGTAGGCCACGATCTGGTGGCCGTAAAAATCGAAGTCGATCCACTCCGCGTCCGAACGGCCCTCGGGGCAACCCAGCAGCCCGCCGTAGAAGCGGCGCGCGGCGGCGAGATCGTGCACGGGGAAAGCGAGATGGAAAGGCGACATGATGAGCGGCCCGGCGAAGGGTGAGTCGAGCAACGATTCTAGCGCCTCGGCCGCTGCCCAGCCGGCCGTGGTGCGCCGCAGCGTTACCCGGCGAAAAACTTCACGTAATGGTTGTAGATCTCGTCCGGCATTTCTTCCTGCATGTAGTGCCCGCAGGGCAGCGGCTCCGAGGTCACGATGTTGGTCGCGTACTGCTGCCAGATGTCGAGGAACTCCTTCGACCGCTCGGGCGAATGCCCGCGCGCACCCCACAGCAGCAGCAGCGGCATGTCGAGCTTCTTGTCGTTGTCCGCCGCGTCCATCACGGAATCGCTGGTCGCCGTGGCGCGGTAATCGCGGCAGGAGCCGGAGATCGTCTTCAGCGTGTAGCAGCGCACGTATTCGGCCAGCGCGCCGTCGGACAGGAAGCCCAGACCCGTGCCGCCGCGGATCACCATGCGGCTTTTGAGGAAGAACTCCGCCGGCACCGCGCTGATCATGCGCTCGGGAAAGGGCTCCGGCTGCGCCATGAAGGACCAGTGCCACGTACCCACCACCCAGGCCTTGGTGAAATGCGTCCATACGTAGTGGTTGGGCGCGATGTCCATCAGCGCCACCTTGTGAACGCGCTCCGGATGGTCCTTGCACAGGCGGTGCACCGTGCGCGCGCCGCGGTCGTGCCCGGCCACGCGGAATTTTTCGTAGCCCAACCCGTCCATGATGTCGAGCAGGTCCTCGGACATGGCGCGGAAGCTGAAGTTAATGTTGTCCGGGCCCGCGTCGGGCAGCGAGCTGTCGCCGTAGCCGCGCAGGTCGGGCAGGATCACGTGGTAGTGCTTGGCAAGCTTCGCCGCGATCCTGTACCAGCAGGTGTGGTTCTGCGGATTGCCGTGCACCAGCAGCAGCGGCGGGCCGGAGCCGCCGTGGCGCAGACGGATCGTCGCGCCGTGGGTGCGCACGTCCAGGTGCTGGAAGCCGGGGAAATGCGCCGCGATTTCCGGGGTGCCCCAGCGGGTCGGATCCCGCCGGTAATCGTCCGCTGTGGCGGTGGCCATGACCTGCAAACCTTGCGTCTTGCTCATACGGCTCCTCCGGTAAGGGGATGCGGGTGACGACGGCCATCCGCGCAGCGATGAAAAAGCCGGTAGTGGCTTGATCCGGCCGCATGGTGTATCTCTTGTCCCTGCAAAATGCAATCCGGGCCCGGTCCGCGCCTTCGCGCCTGCCGCCGCGCCCGCATGTGCATCCAGCACTGCCCGTTCCAGGAGGAGTTCCGCATGCCCGCCATCGCCCGCCGTTTCCGTTGCCTCACATGGTTGACCGCCGCCGGCGCGACCCTCACTGCGGGCGCCGCGCAGGCCCAGTACTTCCCCACCAAGCCGGTGCGCCTGGTGGTGCCCTTCGCCCCCGGCGGCGCCAACGACATCATCGCGCGCGTGATGGCGCAGCGCCTTTCCGAGCCGCTGGGCCAGCAGGTGATCGTGGATAACCGCGGCGGCGCGGGCGGCGCCATCGGCGCCGATACCGTGGCCAAGGCCGCGCCCGACGGCTACACGCTGCTGCTCGCGAACCCGGGGCCGAACGCGATCAACCCCTCGCTCACGGCCAAGCCGCTCTACGACCCGCTGAAGGATTTCTCCTTCATCACGCTGATGGCGGTGTCGCCGATGGTGCTGGTCGTCAATCCCACGCTCCCGGCCAAGAACGTGCAGGAGTTCATCGCGCTGGCCCGTGCCAAGCCCGGGCAGATCAACTACGGCTCCTCGGGCACCGGCGCGATCACGCACCTGTCGATGGAGTATTTCAAAGTGCGCACCAGGACCGACCTCGTGCACATCCCCTACCAGGGCGCGAACGTGGCCCTCACGTCGCTGATCGGCAATCAGGTCTCGGCCTCCTTCGTGGCGCTCGGTTCGTACACGCCGCTGATGGCGACCGGCAAGCTGCGTCCACTCGGCATCGCGGCGCGCGAGCGCAATGCGCAACTACCCGACGTGCCGACGATCAACGAGTCCGGACTGCCCAACTTCGAGGTGACCAACTGGTTCGGCATCGTCGGGCCGGCGAAAGTGCCGGCGGCAATCGTCGACCGCCTCAACAGCGAGATCGGCCGCATCCTCAAGAGCGCGGACATGCAGCAACGCTTCGTCACGCTCGGCTTCGTGTCGCGCGGCGGCACCCCGGCGGAGTTCGCGCAGTTCGTGAAGGCCGAGATCGCGCGCTGGAGCGAGGTCATCAAGACGCAGGGTATCCGGGGCGAGTAGGCGCGGCCGACCCGGCTTCCCGCCCGCCGCCGCGCCGCGGTGGCGACGCGCGAGGATCGTCATCTTTGTTACTCTCTGCGTTCTCTATTCAAGGACCCCCATGAAAATCCTCGTTCTCCCCGGCGACGGCATCGGCGCCGAAATCACCCAGTCCACGCTCGCGGTCCTCGACCGCGCTAACGCCAAATTCAAGCTCGGCCTCGAATGGGTGCACGACGAGATGGGTGAGGCGACACTCGCGAAGGAAGGCACCACCCTGCCCGCGCGCATCCTGGAAACCGCGCGAAAATGCGCCGGCGTCATCCTCGGCCCGGTGTCGCACCTGCACTACCCGCCGCGCGACCAGGGCGGACTCAATCCCTCCGGCGAGTTCCGCGTGAAGCTCGACCTCTATGCCAACATCCGCCCGGCCAAGTCGCGCATGGGCGTGGGCCGCACCGGCATGCCCGTGGAC
>CAZXNF010000171.1:0-7504 GCA_964641785.1 uncultured Streptomycetaceae bacterium
TTTCCGGCAGGCCGTTGAGTTCGTGCTGATAGGCTACGAAGAACTCGGTAGGAACGGAGAAGGCTGGCTTGGTCCTAAGTTTCTCGACCTGCTCAATGTAGTTGAGCAGGTCGAGCACCAGTGTGTTAGCGGGCGCCAGTTCCTGAGCCATATCTTCCTAATTGTGACTGCATCGGATTCGCTATTATGTAATTTCGCCGACACAAGCATTGAGTGGAACCGATTTACCTCGGACCCAATAACTCAAGCCCACTTTCTATTGGCGCGTTTGGTTACCAAGCCAAAGCGTACGCCTCCCGCCTCGGATCCGCCCCCGCATTGAACAACCCCGATTCCGGATCCTTCACGATCGCGCACACCGCGCCACCCACGGGCGGCAGCACTGGCACCGTTTCCACGTCGTGCCCGCGGCGCTTAAGTTCTTCGACGGTGCCGTCCGGCAGGTTGGCTTCCGCCAGCAGCTTGCCGGGGTAATAGGGGTGCGGGGCGAAAGAGTCGGGGAAGTTCTTGGTGCTGATGCGCGGGGCTTCCACGGCTTCCTGCATACGCTTGCCGAACTCGGTGACGTTGAGGAACACCTGCAGCATCGCCTGCATCTGCACGTCGCCGCCGGGCGTGCCCCACGCCATGAAGAACTTGCCGTCCTTGAAGGCCATCGCCGGGGCGGGCGTCAGCCGCGGGCGTTTGCCCGGCCCCACCACGCTCGGATGCTTGGGGTCGAGGCGGTTCTGGCAGCCGCGTGAGGACACCACCCCGCCGTAGCCGGGGATGACCGGCGTGTCGTAGCTGGTGTCGGACAGGGTGGCCGAGTAGGCGTTGCCGAACTTGTCGGTCACGCTGGCGTAGATGGTGTCGGGCGACATGCGCGAGGCGCTGCCGTGCGCGGCGGCATACACCGGTTGCTTGGCGCCCGCCGTGGGCGCAGCGGTCGGGTTGCCCGCCGCCGGCATTTTGCCGAACGCGCGCTGCAGGTCGATACGCGCGCGCTGCTTCGCGGCGTAGGCGTCGGACAGCAGGGCCTGCGTGGGGACGTTCACGAACTTCGGATCGCCCACATAGGCTTCGCGGTCCGCGAAGGACAGGTTCAGCGCTTCGGCGATGAGGTGCAGGTAGTCCGGCGTGTTGTGGCCGAGCTTCTGCAGGTCGAAGCCTTCCAGCGTCTTCAGCGTCTGCGGCAGGACGATGCCCTGACACCAGACGTCGCACATATGCACCGTGTAGTCCCGGTACTTCGCGTGGATGCTGCTCTCGACCGGGGTTTCGTAGCTGGCGAGGTCCTCGCGTGTGACGAAGCCGCCGTTGGCCTTGTGGTAGTCCGCGATGGCGGCGGCGATCGGGCCCTTGTAATAGAAGTCGTGCGCGGCGCGGAGCTTGTTGTCGCGGTCCCCCTTGGCGCTGCGCTCCGTTTCGATCATGCCCTGGATGGAGCGGGCCAGTTCCGCCTGCACCAGCACATCGCCGACCTTGGGCGGCTTGCCGCCGGGCAGGAATACGGCGGCGCTGGAGGGCCACTGCGCGTACATCTCGGCGGAGGACTTGAGATTGTTGGCGAGCAGCGGATAAACGGGAAAGCCGTCGCGCGCGAGTTCCATCGCGGCGGTGGCGGCTTCCCCGAAGGAGATCGTGCCGTAGCGGCGCAGCGCCTCGATGTGCGTCGCGGGCGCGGCGGGCATCACGGTGCGCAGCACGCCTTCCGGGATATGGCCGTCGGTGCTGACCTTGCGCAGGTGCTCGACGTCGGTGCCCTTGGGCCACCAGCCGAGGCCGGCGAGGCTCACCACGCGGTCTTCTTCCTTGAGATAAATCAGGGTGGGGGCCACGCCGCCGAAGCTCACGATGTCCGGCTGCACCACCGCCAGCGCCATGGCTGCCGTCACGCCCGCGTCGATGGCGTTGCCGCCGCGGTCCAGCACTCGCATCGCCGCGAGGCTGGCGAGGTAGTGGCCGGTAGACACTGCTTGGTGGCGGCCGACGACGGTGGGGCGGTAGCTGGTGGCGCCGATGGCGAGGTTGGGTTTGCGGGGCATGGGGATTCTCCGGGGACGGCGCGAAACAAAAGAGGCAACTGCTGGCGAAGGAAGTCTGAAATCCTAGCACGCTATCGTCTGACCAGCGGCTTGAGGCAAAAGGGTTCGTCATTCTCGCGCAGGCGGGAATCCATCGAGCAGATGTTCGAAAACGACACTGGCTGGATTCCCGCCGGCGCGGGAATGACGCAAGCAGGGGTGGCCCGCAGGGCCGGGGTGGTGGGGTGTGCGCTTCTGGAGAACTTCTGAATGACCCCGTCACACCAGCCTGGAAGGGGGAGGGGCCCCTTCCCCTGTAGCTGGTGCCCATTTTGTTGATTTCTATGGATTCCGGCTTTCGCTGGAATGACGATAGCTGGGCTTCCCCAAGTGATCGCCAGCCATTACCGCCATTACCACCCCGTCGCTGCGGGCCACCCCTCCTCGGGGAGGAGGGGAGAGCATTGCGTTCCGGGCGCTGCGTTAAACTCCGTGCAAACAAAATATCCCGGAGGAGAAACGATGCTACGAACGACCGTGAGTGCGGCGGCCGCCTGCCTGCTGCTGTTGCAGGCGGGGCCCGGCGCTGCCCAGGCTTATCCGAACAAGCCCGTGCGCGTTCTGGTGGGCTATCCGCCGGGCGGCGGCACGGACATCCTGGCCCGCGCCGTTTCGGTGAAACTGAACGAAGCGTGGGGCCAGCCGGTGGTGGTGGAGAACCGGCCCGGCGCGTCCACGCTGATCGCCAGCGAAATGCTCGCCAAGTCACCGCCGGACGGCTACACGCTCATGAATGTCAGCGCCGTGCACGCGATCAACGCCAGCACCTTCAAGAAGCTGCCCTACGACCCGGTGAAGGATTTCCAGCCGATCGCCTTCATCGCGATGGTGCCCAACGTGCTGCTGGTGCATCCCTCGCTGCCGGTGAAGACGGTGAAGGACCTCACCGCGCTGGCCAGGTCAAAACCGGGGCAACTCAATTACGGTTCAACGGGCGCGAGCAGCCCGTACCAGATCGCCGCCGAGATGTACAAAATGATGACGGGCACGAACATCGTGCACGTGCCGTACAAGGGCGCGGCGCCGGCGTTGACTGCATTACTCTCAGGCGAGGTGACGGTGATGTTCGGCAATGTCGTGTCGAGCATGCCGTTCGTGAAGAGCGGCCGCACCCGCGCGGTCGCGGTCACCACCGACAAGCGGTCCGGCGCGCTGCCGGAGGTGCCGACGATGGCCGAGTCGGGGCTCAAGGGCTACGTCTTCGCGTCGTGGTTTGGCCTGATGGGGCCGGCGGGCATGCCCCAGCCGGTGATCACCAAGATCCACACGGACACGATGGCAGCGCTGAAGGCGCCGGAACTCAATGCGCGGCTGACGGCGGAGGGCGCGGAACTCAACCCGATGACACCCGCGCAGTTCAGCGAGCACGTGCGGGTGGAGATCGAGCGCATCGCGAAAGTGGTGAAGTCGGGGAACATCACGGCGGAGTAGGGCGGCGGCAAACAGCCCGGCTGAAAGGCGGGGGTCGGCGGGGCGACTACAAGGTGTCTCCAAAATATGCCCTGCAAAGCGCGCCCTCATCCCCGACCCTTCTCCCAGAGGTAGAAGGGAGGACTTTCCCCTCCCCCGGGGACAAGGGCACACTTGAAGCGCAGCAGAGGGACCGGGGGTGAGGTCGCTATTTTGAAACGCGCTTTAACCACTTTCACCGAAAGAGGTGCCACGATGGCCCGACTGTTACCGCTGCTCTGCCTGCTCGTTTTCGCACGGCTCGCCGGCGCCGAACCCGTCACGCTCACAGCCGCGGACGGCGTCAAGGTGTTTGGCGAATTCTGGCCGGCCGCGAACCCTAAAGCGCCCCTCATCCTGGCGTTCCATCAGGCGGGTGCCAGCCGCGCCGAATACGCCCCGCTCGTGCCTCGGCTGAACAAGGCCGGCTTCAGCGTCCTCGCCATCGACCAGCGTTCGGGTGGCGACGAATTCGGCGGGAGCAACCAGACGGTGGCCGCGCTCGGGCGGTCGACCGCCTACGATGCCGCGATGCCGGATCTCGAGGCCGCGCTGGCCTGGGGTAAAACCAAGGCGCAGGGCGCACCCGTGCTGGTATGGGGGTCGAGCTATTCGGCGGCGCTCGCGTTCCTGCTGGCGGCCAAGCATCCGGCGGACCTGCAAGGCTTGCTGGCGTTTTCACCCGGGGAGTATCTCGGCACTCCCGGTGCCGTGCGCAAGGCGGCGCAGGCCGTGCGCGTGCCGGTGTTCATCACGCAGTCCAGCGGCAAGGATGAGATCGCCGCGTCGCGCGCCATCCTCGCCGCTATTCCGGGGACCAACAAGACGCTCTTCATGGCCGCGAAAGGCGGCGTGCATGGCTCGTCCACGCTGCGGACCGACCGCAACGCCGCCGGCGCGGAGCAGAACTGGGTGGCGGTGATGGCGTTCGTCGCGAAGTTCAACCCGTAAACACAGCGGCGGATGTTCGGCGATTGCTCCCGCCTTGGGAGCGTGTTAGCATGACGCATGCGAGTCATCGCCGTCAGCCAGCTGCGGGCGTTCTGGAGCAGGCATGCCGGCGCGGAGACCGCGCTGCGGTCGTGGTACGCGGAGGCGAGCCGGGCCGATTGGGCGGGCCCGGCGGCGGTCAAGGCGGCGCATCGCAATGCGAGCATCCTCGGGAACAACCGCGTGGTGTTTAACATCAAGGGCAACGATTACCGTCTCGTCGTGGCGGTGCACTACAACCGGCGCATGATGTTCATCCGGTTTGTCGGCACCCACAGCGAATACGACCGCATCGATGCCGAAACGATCTGAGGCGAGAACCATGGAACTGCGTCCGATTCGAAGCAAGCGCGAATATCAGGCGGCCCTGAAGGCCGCGGAAACGGTGTGGGACGCGCCGGACGGCTCGCCGGCCGCGGACAAGCTCGAAGTACTGGTGTTGTTGATCGAAGCCTACGAGCGCGAGCATTACCCCATCGACAATCCGGACCCAATCGATTTCCTCCACTACGTTATGGAATCACGGGAACTGACCCGCAAGGAGCTGGAGCCTTTTATCGGCTCGCGCGCGCGGGTGGCGGAGGTGCTGAACCGCGTGCGTCCGCTGACGCTGGAGATGATCCGCAGGCTTGTGGCGGGATTGAAACTGCCGGCGGACGTGCTGGTGCGCAATTACCGGTTGAAGCGCGCGGCGTAACGCAAGGGCGTCAGGCGACGCAGGCCGGGCGCGGCAGCCCGGCACTTCGCGTGCCCTAATCGATGCCGAACACCCGCGCCGCGTTCTTGTAGAGCCACTTCTCCTTGACGGTGTCCTTCAGCGGCAGCGCCAGGTATTCCTTGATCAGTGTTTCGTGCGGCTGCCCGACGAGGCCCGCCGAGAGGCCGACCAGCACCTTGTCCTGAATGCGGGTGTTGCCGAACTGCATCAGCATCTCCCAGCCCGAGCCGGGCATGCCGAGATACTTGGCGCGGTGGGCGGAGGTGTCCATGTGCAGCTTGGGGTGGCGCAGGACCAGTGCCACCATCTCGTTCACCCACGGCCAGCCGCCGAGGCCGCCGATGAGCGTCAGCTCGGGGAAGTCGATGGCCACCTGGTCGAGGTGCTTCGGGTGGCCGAGGTCGTAGGGCCGGTCGTTCGCGTAGTTCATGGACGAATAGACGCGCACGGGAATGCCCAGCTCGGCGGCCTTGGTGTAGAGCGGGTAGAAGCGCCGGTCGCTGGCCGGGATGCCGTCCACCAGCGCCGAGACGCCGAGCGCGTGGAAGCCCTGTTCGCGCACGCGGCGCTCCAGTTCGCGGACGCCGCGCATGCCGTCGAACGCACTCAGGCGGGCAAGGCCGATGAAGCGGTCCGGAAACGCCTGCATCAGATCGGCCACTTCGTCGTTGGACATGCCGAACGGAATGCCGCGGACGACGCCAGCGCGGGCAATCATCTCCACGTATTCGGAAATGGCCGTCGTCGGCCGCGGGTCCGCGCCGTCCTTGCGCGAGCGGAAGATGTTCCCGTAGTTGGCCATGCCGTACCCGGCCGGCTGTGCGGCCTCCGGGTCGTCGGATGGTTTCGCCGCGGGCGCGGCGCCGTGATCGGCCCCGGGTTTCGGTACGTTGCATTCCATGTCGATGACTTGCATGCGCATCCTTTGGCACTTTTTCTGGGGCGGAACTCCGTGGTGACGGAGGCATTTTCTGTGCCCGATCTTAGCACCGGGACCTGCGGCGTGTAGATGGCCGCGGCTAGAATATGCGGTATCCCCTATCGAGGTTCGCCATGTTGAAGCGGTATCGTCCCGGGCGCGTCACACTAGTCTTGTTCGCAGCCGCTCTCACGTCGGCCCCTGTCTCCGCCCAGCAGTACCCCATCCGCCCCATCCGCTTCATCGTGCCCGTGCCGCCCGGCGGCGGCGCCGACGCCGTCGCGCGGCTGCTCGCGCCGCGGCTCTCCGAGCTGCTGGGGCAGCAGGTGGTGGTCGAGAACCGGGCTGGCGGCAACGCGGTCATCGGCGCGGATTACGTCGCCAAGGCGCCACCCGACGGTTACACGTGGCTGCTGGGCACTTCGCAGCACACCGTGACGCCCAGCATCGTCAAGCAGATGCCGTACGATTTGGTAAAGGACTTCGCGCCGGTGACCATGCTGGTCCGCGCGCCGCAGTTGCTGATCGTCCATCCGTCGGTGCCCACGAAGAACGTGAAGGAACTGATCGCGCTGGCGAAGCGCAAGCCGAACCAGCTCAATTACGGCTCGGGTGGCCTCGGCAGCGCGTCGCACTTCGCGGCGGAAATGTTCAAGAGCATGGCGGGCATCCAGGTCGAACACATTCCGTACAAGGGCATCGGCCTCGCCTTCGTTGACGTGCTGAGCGGGCAGCTCGATTTCGCCTTCCCCGCCATTCCGAGCGGCGTGCCGTACCACCGGTCGGGGCGCGTGCGCGCGCTGGCGGTCACCAGCCTGCGGCGTCATCAGTCCATCGCGGATATCCCCACCGTTGCCGAAGCGGCGTTGCCCGGCTACGAAGTGCAATCCTGGTACGGTGCGCTCATGCCTGCCGGGACGCGCGTCGAGATCGTGAACCGCGTCAATGCCGCCTTCAACACTGTGCTCAACGTGCCGGAAGTCAAAGCGGCGCTGATCGCACAGGGCGGTGACCCCGATCCCGGCACGCCGGAAGCGTTCGGCAAGCTGATCCGCGATGAACTCGTGCGCAATGCGCGGGTGACCAAGGCCGCCGGGATGACGCCGGAATAGGCGGGGTTCGCGGTTAGTCGTTGCCAGTCCCGCCGCTCCAGTGGACCCGCTTAGGCGGATAAAGTCCTCTCAGGAGGGAATGGCACTGACTTAAGGAAGCTCTGAAAAACTATACTTCCGTCATTCCAGCGAAAGCTGGGAATCCAGTGAAATCAATAAAATGGGCACCAGCTTTCGCTGGTGTGACGGGGTTATTCAGAGGTTCCTTAAGGTTCCTTCCCTCGCTTGCGGGGGAAGGTTGGGATGGGCA
>CAZXNF010000172.1:0-7466 GCA_964641785.1 uncultured Streptomycetaceae bacterium
GAATCTTCTTTGGATTCCCGCCTGCGCGGGAATGACGAGGTTATCTAAAGCGTCTCCGGCTTCAGCCCGGCCTTTTTGATCACGCCCGCCCATTTGTCCGTTTCGGCCTTGATGAAAGCGCCGAACTGCGGTGGCGTGCTGGCCACGATTTCCGCGGCCTCGCCCGAAAGGCGTTCGCTCACGTCCTTCGAGCGGAGCGCTTTGGTCGCGCCGTCCTGCAGCGCGGCGATCACCGCCGGTGGCGTGCCCGCGGGCACCAGCATGCCGTACCAGCCCGTGACGACATAACCCGGCACCGCCGCTTCGGTGAAGGTCGGCAGGTCCGGTATGGCGGCGCTGCGTTTTTCGCCCGTTACCGCGAGCGCCCGCAGCTTGCCCGCCTTGATCATCGCGCCGCCGGCCAGGAAGTTGTTCAGAAACACCTCCACCTGCCCGGAAATCAGGTCGGTCATCGCCTGCCCCGCGCCCTTGTACGGGATGTGGATCATCTGGATTTTCGCCATGGTCTTCAGCAATTCCATGCCTAGATGCGGGCCGCTGCCGTTGCCGGACGAGGCGTAGTTCAACTGATTGGGCCGGGCGCGGGCGAAGGCGATGAACTCCCGCGCCGTCTTCGCCGGCACCGTCGGGTGCACCGTCAGCACGAAGGGATACTCTGCAAGGAGCGACACCGGCAGGAGATCGGTCGCGGTGTCATACGGCAGTTTCGAGTAGAGCGTCGGATTGATCGCGTGTGAGGCGATCGTGACCAGCACCGTATAGCCGTCCGGCTTCGCCTTCGCCACGAGGTCGGTGCCGAGGATGCCGTTCGCACCACCGCGGTTGTCCACCACCAGTGGCTGGCCCATGGCCTCGGTCATTTTCTGGGCGATGGTCCGTGCCACCACGTCTGTGCCGCCGCCGGGCGGGTACGGCACCACCACACGCACCGGGCGGTTGGGATAGGTCTGGGCCCATGCCGCGGACGCGGCGGCGAGCACCAGCGTACCCAGCAGGAACTTCAAGAAGTTATGGATCATTGCTTATCGTGCCTTTTGATGAAATCGAGCGTCGCCTGCGCGCATCGGTCGGGGTCCGTCGCCGCCACATGAAAGGAATCGCCCGGCAGCACCACCAGTTCGGAAGCGCCCACCTGCTGCTGCCAGGCGCGCATCTGCACCACCGAGCCGAGCGCACTGCCCTCGGTGGTGATGACGAGCATCGGGCACTGGATTTTTTTGACGTCAGCGGTGATGTCCGAGAAATTGATCGTGCCGACAAAGCCGAGCTCCGTGGAGACCGGCGTCTTCGCCATATAGTTGATCCACCACTCCGCGCCCGCCTTCGGGAAAGCGCTGCCCAGCCGCCCCGCCATGCTGCGGCGCGCCCAATGTTCGATGCCTTGATCCTTCACCTCCGCCACGCGGGCGGCGATGGTGTCGAGGTCCAGGCGCACCGGCGGCGGCGAACCGGCGATGGTCAGCGTTTTCACGCGCTGCGGCCGGCGCGCGGCGAAGGCGCGGCTGATGACGCCGCCGATCTTCGCGCTGACGACGTGGAAGCGCGCAACACCGAGGTGGTCCATCAGGCGGCAGTAGTCGTCGATCACCGTGTCCAGCGTCCACGGAAAATCCGCCGGCATTGGCGTGGACTGCCCGAACCCGCGCATGTCCGGCCGCACCACGCGGAAGTGGCGCGCGAGATGCGGCACCCAGCCGTACCAGGCGAGGCTGCTTTCGCAGTTGCCGTGGAGCATCAGCACGGTTTCCGGCTGCGTCCAGGGATCGGTGAAATCGTCGACGGTGTAGTACGTCTCCAGGCCGGGCCCGTTGCGGAAGGTCGGCATCAACCTAACCCAGGGCTTTGCGCAGCTCGCCGGTCACCCGCGAGCCTTCCGCCACCATGAACGCGACTTCGCTGTTGGTGGTGATGAAGTGCATGCCCTTGCGGATGAACGCCACCTGGCGTTCGAGGTTGCGGTCACCGCCGACCCCGGGCGTCTTGCCGTGCTTCTTCGCCGCCGCGATCACCTTCTCCAGCGCGGCGACGTGCTCGGGGCTGCCGAAGGTGCCCGGCTTGCCCATCGCCGTCAGCAGGTCGTTCGAGCCGACGTGGATCACGTCCACGCCCTCCACCGCGGCGATGGCGTCCACGTTGTCCAGCCCTTCCTGCGTCTCGATCATGCAGACGACCAGCGTGTTCTCCTGCAGCGCCGGCACCACCTCGGCGGTATTCGTCGGCCGGTAGTCGAGGATGGGATAGCCCGCGCCCACCGAGCGCTTGCCGATCGGCGGGTACTTCGCGCGGTTGACCGCGCGCTTGGCCTCCTCCGGCGTGTTGACGTCCGGGAACACGATGCCCATGACGCCGTTGTCGAGCAGCGTGGAGGTGTCCGGATCGTCCACGCTGCGCACGCGCACCAGCGGGGCGACGCCGATGCTGAGCGCAACCTGTGCGATGTGGCCCACGGACTCGATGTTGAACAGCGAGTGCTGCAGGTCGATGAATATGAAATCGTGGCCCGTCGTCTTGGCGATGCGGGCGATGTCACCGGACTTTACGACGCGCACGTTCATGCCGAGTGCGACCTTGCCGGCTTTCAGCAGTTCCTTGACGGGATTGGGGACGGACAGTGCCATGCGCTTCTCCTAAAAACCGAACAGGTTTTGGGGGTTGTCAGTGAGGATCTGTTGGCGGACCGCGGCGTCCGGCGCCCAGTCGGCCAGCAGGTTGAAGAGTTCGACCGAGCCCACCTTGTCCGCGAAGGACAGGTGCGGGTAGTCGCTGCCCCAGATGATGCGGTCCGGCGCCGCTTCGATCAGGGCGCGCGCGAACGGCGCGACATCCTTGAAGCCGGGAGCGGTGGACATGCGGTAGGTGCCGGTGAACTTGGGCCAGCAGCGGGCGCCGTTCGGGCCACCCTCGCGCAGGTCGCGGATCAAGGCCAGGTATTCCTGAAAGCCCGTCTGCGCGACACCGTCTTTCGCCAGGAACATACCCATGTGCGCGACGGTGAAGTCGACCTTCAAGTTGCGCATCGTCGGCATCAGTTCGCGCGTCAGCCAGCCCGGCGTCAGGAAGTCGAGCTGCCAGCCGAGCTCCGCGCAACGCGCATTCAGCCGCTCGATCCGCGGCAGCATTTTTGCGGCAAGGCCCGGCGTCGGCGGATGGATGGGCGAGACGTTGACGCGCACGCCGCGCACGCCGAGCGCATTGAGGCGCGCGAGTTCCGCGTCCGGCGCGTTCTCGTCCACGTCCACGATGCCGCGGCACCGGGCGGTGCCGACCTCGCGCATCGCTTCCAGCATGCAGGCGTTGTCGCGCCCGTAGGCGGACGGCTGCACGAACACGTAGCGTTCGATGCCGAGGTGTTTCGCCAGCGCCAGGAAATCCTCCAGCGGCGCATGCGGCGGCGCATAGCGCAGATCCGTGCCGTAGGTGTATTTCTCCGCCGGGCCGAACACGTGGAAATGGCTGTCGCAGGCCAGCGGAGCCGGCTTGAACGCCGACGTTCCTTCATGGTGCAGTGACACGGGAGCGTCCTGTTGCAGTGAGTGGTGTCGAGGAGTGCTGCCAGCCTGCTGCGCTGACCCTCCCCAGCCCTCCCCCGCACTGCGTGCAAGGGAGGGCGTGTTTGGAAGCGCCTTCCTCCGCAGGTGGAGAGAAGGGGCTCCACCCTTCTCTGGGGGGAAGGCTGGGATGGGCTATCCTCGTTTACGAAGTCACTTCTCTCCTTCCCCTGTTTACGGGGGAAGGCTGGGATGGGGGCAGAGCCAGAGCGGCGAAAGCTGATTCTAATCCAGCCGGATGTTCGCCTCGCGCGCGAGCTTGGCCTTCTTGTCGAACTCCGCCTTTACGTAAGCGGTGAACTCGTCGGGCGACGCGCTCGCCTTCAATTCGATGCCGCGCTCCGCGTAGCGGTCGCGCAGCGCCGGGATGCGCACGATGCGCGCCACTTCTTCCTGAATGCGGACGCGGACTTCGCGCGGCGTGCCTGCCGGCGCCATCAGGCCGTTGAAGGTCACGTCCTCGTAACCCGGCACACCGGACTCGGCGATCGTCGGCAGCTCGGGGAACAACGACGAGCGGGTGGCGCTCGACACCGCGAGCGCGCGCACCTTGCCGCCCTTGATGTACTGCTCGGAGGTGCTGATCTGGTCGAACATCATGCTGATCTGGCCGCCCACGAGGTCGATCAACGCCGGCGCGTTGCCCTTGTAGGGGATGTGCAGCAGCTTCACGCCCGTCTGGTTGGCTAGCAGTTCGGTGGCCATGTGCCCGGTGCCGCCCGCGCCGGACGTGCCGTAGGTGATCTGGCCCGGCCGCGCCTTCGCCAGCGCGATCAGCTCCTTGATCGAACGCACCGGCAGCGACGGATTGACGATCACCACCTGCGGCACGAGGCAGGTCAGCGTCACGCCGGTGAAATCCTTCAAGGGATCGTAGCCCGGGTTGGAAATGATGGAGGGCACCATCGCGAAGGTGTTGGCCATCGCCAGCAGCGTGTAGCCGTCCGCCGGTGACTTGGCGACCAGTTGCGTGCCGACGAGGCTGCTGGCACCCGGCCGGTTGTCCACGATCACCTGCTGGCCGAAGGTTTCGGCCATGTGCTGCCCCACCAGCCGCGCGACGATGTCCACGTTGCCGCCCGCCGCGAGCGGCACGATGATGCGGATAGGCTTGGCGGGATAGGCTTGGGCGTGCGCGCCTGCGGCGCAGGCCAGCGCGGCGAGCGCTGCCACTGTGGGTACGATGGTCTGCATGGACTCCTCCTGAAATAATCAGCCGCGGCGGGTTCCGCCCGACGCGCTAGTGCGTGATTTGGAGTTAAAGTAACACGAATAACAAGCCGCTCTTTGTCCGCCCGTCCCGCCGGTTTGGGGGGTGGCATCCCCCGTCTTCAACCCGCCGCAGAAAGCCTCATGACCACCCCCGCGATCCCCCTCCTCTCCGCCCACGGCGCGCAGATCCCCGCCTTGGGCTTCGGCACCTCGCAGCTCGGCGGCTGCGCCGAGACCGTCGCTGCCGCGCTCAAGCTCGGCTACCGCCACATCGACACGGCGTGGAAATACGGCAGTGAGAAGGGCGTGGGTGAAGGCATCCGCCTGTCCGGCGTGCCGCGCAAAGACATCTTCCTCGTCACCAAGGTGTCGCATGAATACCTGCGCACGGCGGACTTCGCGAAGTCCGTGGACGAGAGTCTCAAGAACCTGCAGGTGGATTACGTGGACCTGCTGCACGTGCACTGGCCGAGCCCCGAGAAAGTGCCGCTCGCCGAAACCATGGGCGCACTGGCCAAGGCGAAACGCGACGGCCTCGCGCGGCACCTCGGCGTGGCGAACTTCAACATCGCCCTGCTGGAAGCAGCGCGGCAGCTCTGCCCCGAGCCGCTGGTGACGCTGCAGGCGGAATACCACCCGTACCTCGACCAGACGAAGATCCTCGACTATTGCCGGCAGCACGGCCTGGTGCTGACCGCCTACTGCCCACTCGCGCGCGGCAAGCTGATCAGCGACCCGGTGGTGGCCGCCATCGCCACAGCGCGCGGCAAGTCCGTCGCGCAGATCGGGCTGCGCTGGCTGCTGCAGCAGAAGATCGGCGCGCCCATTCCGCGCTCCGCGAACCCGCAGCACATCGCGGAAAGCCTGGATGTGTTCAACTTCACACTGACGGACGACGAAATGCAGAAGATCGCCGCCCTCAAGCGGCCGGACGGCCGCATCGCCAACCCCGCGGGCCGTGCGCCGGCCTGGGACTAAGAGAGAGAACCATGAACGACACCACGACCCCGCCGCTGCCCCTCTCCACCCTCCGCGTGCTGGACCTGACGCTCGCCCGCGCGGGCCCGACCTGCGTGCGTCACTTGGCAGACTGGGGCGCCGAGGTGATCCGCATCGAGCAGACCGGCACCGGCAGTGAGGACATCATCGGCCGGCGCCAGAGCCCGGACTTCCAGAACCTGCACCGCAACAAGCGCGCGATGCAACTGAACCTCAAGTCCGAGGAAGGCCACGCCATCTTCATGCAGCTCGCGGCCCGCGCCGACGTGATCGTCGAGAACATGCGCGCGCCGGTGAAGCACCGCCTGAAGATCGCGTACGAGGACGTGAAGAAGGTCAACCCGCGCATCGTCTACGGCAGCATCAGCGGCTTTGGCCAGGACGGCCCGGCCAGCCACCGCGCCGGCGTGGACCAGATCGCGCAGGGCATGGGCGGCCTGATGTCCGTCACCGGCCTGCCGGGGCAGGGCCCGGTGCGCGCGGGCATCGCGGTCAACGACCTCGTCGCCGGCACTTCATTGGCGTTCGGCATCATGGCCGCGCTGTTCGAACGCGAGCACACCGGCGTCGGCCGCTGGGTACACACCAGCCTGCTCGAGACGCAGGTGTTCCTGATGGACTTCCAGGCCGCGCGCTACCTGATGAAGGGCGACGTCGCGGGACAGGCCGGCAACGAGCACCCGACCATGATCCCCAGCAACGCCTTCCCCACCGCCGACGGCGCCGTCAACATTTCCGCCACGGCGCCGCATCACTGGATCAAGTTCTGCGAGGCGATCGGCAAGCCCGAGTGGGCCACCAAGCCGGAATGGAGCTCGCAGGAAGCGCGCCGCAAGGACCGCCCCGCGGTCTATGCCGCGATCGGCGACGTCACGCGCCAGAAGCCCACCTCGCACTGGGTGGACCTGTTCGAATCGATCGGCATCCCCGCCGGCCCCATCAACAAGATCGACCAGGTCTTCGCCGAGCCGCAGGTGCAGCACCTCAACATCGCCACGCCGATGAAGTCCACAGTCTTCGGCGACACCAAGGTCGTCGCCTCCCCGCTCAACATGAGCGGCGCCAACCGCAACATCCGCCGGCACACGCCGGAGAGCGGGGAGCATACTGCGGAGGTGATGAAGGAACTGGGGTATGGGGAGGCGGAGGTGGCAAAGTTCAAGGCGGGCGGAGTGATTTGAGACCGGCGGGTCCGCGCACCGCAGTACCAAGAAAATGACGCTGGCCCCGTTGAGCGATCAGGAGAAAATGATGAAACGGAAACTGTTTGCAGTTGGCGCGGCCGTCATGGCAGCCGCTTCTTGCCTGCCCGCGCAGGCGCAGGACTGGCCGCAGCGGCCGATACGGATCATCGTGCCGTTTCCGCCGGGGCAGGCGGCCGACATCATCACGCGGCTGGTGGCGGAGCGGCTCGGACCGGCGCTCGGCCAGCAGGTGATCGTCGACAACCGCCCGGGCGCCGGCGCGGCGCTCGGCACCGAGATCGGGGCCAGGGCGGCCCCCGACGGCTACACCTTCCTTGCGGGCGGCAGCGCCGCGCTGGCGATCAACCCGCACCTGTATCCCAAGCTGGGTTACGACACGCCGCGCGACTTCGCGCCCGTGACACAACTCGTGTCCATCGCGATGGTGTTCGTGGTCAACCCGTCACTGCCGGCGCAGAACCTGAAGGACCTGATCGCCCTCGCCAAGGCCCGGCCCAAGGAG
>CAZXNF010000173.1:0-7451 GCA_964641785.1 uncultured Streptomycetaceae bacterium
ATCCATTCCCTCCCTCCCTTGCGCAGTGCGCGGGGGAGGGCTGGGGAGGGGGCAGACTGTTTTGAACTACATACCATTCATGCTTGCCCCCATCCCCACCTTCCCCCGCAAGCAGGGGAAGGAGCTTGCAATGCTCCCTCCCTTGCGCAGTGCGCAGGGGAAGGAGAAAGGTGACTGCGTGACCGCATGACCACGAACGCGCTCTCGCCCGCCTTCGCCGAAATCCGGCGGCTGCGCACCACCGGCAACCACCCGGCGGCCTTCGCCCTGATCCAGTCGCAGGCGCCGGCCTCCGACGCGGACGCGCTGGAGGCGGTGGTCAGCCTGTACTGCGCCGGCCACCACGACAGCGCGCTGGGCGGCGTGCGGGCCTGGCCTTGGCAGTTGGACTGGACGCGCCGCACGACCACGGCGCTGGCCGGGCTGATCGGCGGCGGCGCGCCGGACGCGGCGCTCGCGGAAGCGCGGGCGGCGGCCCACGACCCGCAGGCCGGGCCGCAGGCGGCGGCGGTCTATCTGCTGCTGCTGCAGGCCGCGGACCGCCTGCCGGATGCCGCCGCCTTCCTGCGCACGCGGCTGCAGAATCCACCGGAGGACGAGCCCTGGCTGCTGACGGTACTGGCTGAAATCGCGCTGGCAACGGGCGATCTGGAACAGGCCTATCGCCGCGCGACGGCGGTGCTCGCGGCCAACCCGTGCGACGTCCGCGCATTGCTGGCGGCGGGCGCGGCGCACTTCGAGGCGGACAATCCGCACGAGGCGCTGGGCAACGCGTTGCGCGCGCAGCGCGCGGACCCGGCCTCTGCGGCCGCGGCGCTGCTGATCATGCGTTGCCACAACCAACTCGGCGATCCGTACGCGGCGCTGGCGGCGTTCGCGGCGCTGCCGGGCCCGCTCACGGCGGCGCTGCACACCGAACGCGGCCTCGCCTACGAGGCGCTCAATGACTGGCCGCGCGCGATCGCCGCGCACGAGGCCGCCCTCGCCGCGGCGCCGCCGGCCCTCGAGTCGTTGCGGGCGCTGCTGAAACAGCGGGCGACGGACGCCGCCCCCGAAGCGGCGGCGGCGCTCGCGGCGCTGATCGCCCGCCACGGCGCCGCCATCGAGGCCGATACCGAATGTGGCTACGCGCTCGCGCTCGGCCGCCTGCACGTGCGCGACCTTGACGGCGCACGGGATCAGTTCGAGCGCGGCTTCGCGCTCGTCCGCGATCATGGCGTGCTGTTCGATTTGCTGCCGTGGCCAGTGCCCGAACCGCTGCTGCGGCACGACCTCGAACAACTGGAACTGCTCGCGCGCCGCGGCAAGCTCGACGCCGCCGGACAGCAGGCGCTGGCCGTGCTGCGGTCGTATGGTGGCGCGGCAAGCAACGATCCCCGCCAGCCGTTCGCGCCCGGCGGCGCGGCGGGACAAACGCTGCGCGAGACGCTGGCCACCGTGCACTACCGCCCCGATCCGCCGTTCACGGGTCCCGCGCTGGGCGCGCGCGATTTCGCGGCGCTGGAGGCGGAGTACTTTGCGCAACAGCCGGCCATGGTGGTCATCGATGACTTTCTGGCGCCGGAGGCGCTCGCGGCACTGCGCGAATACTGCGAGGAGGCCACGGTCTGGAAGGCCTACAACGACGGCGGTTACACCGGCGCCTTCCTCGGCCAGGGCTTCTGCCCGCGCGTGCTGCTGGCAATCGCCGACGCGCTGAAGGCAGCGCTGCCGCGCGTCATCGGCAAGCATCCGCTGATGCAGGCGTGGGCCTTCAAGTACGACCAGCGCCACCAGGGCATCAAGGTGCATGCCGATTTCGCGAAGGTGAACGTGAACTTCTGGATCACGCCGCAGGCGGCCTGCGCGGACCCGGCGACCGGCGGGCTGGTCGTGTACGACGTGCCGGCGCCCGCGCACTGGACCTTCGCGGACTACAACACCAACGCGGCCAAGATGGAGGCTTTCCTGCAACAGCACGATGCGCGGGCGCGGCGGGTGCCGTACCGCGAAAACCGCTGCGTGCTGTTCGACTCGCGGCTGTTCCACGTCACCGACGAGATCCGCTTCAAGGCGGGTTACGAGAACCGCCGCGTCAACGTAACACTGCTGTACGGGAGCGGGAACAGCAGTGACTAGTGGAGGCGTTTGTCGCCGACACGATAAACTTGCGGTACGGCTTTACCCGGTGCCGAACGGGGATGGCTGGTAACCACTTGCAAAACGATATTTGCCGAACTCTATCCGTGTGTCAGCCAAGCCCTTCACGCACGGCCATGATGACCCGCCCCCGGGACTTCTCCCGATACGCTGAGTAACGGAGCACAGATGCTGGGCGAGATTCTTGAGACGTTCCGGAAAGGCAACCTGCCGCAGGCGGAACTGCTCTGCCGTAACTTTCTGGATCAGGCCCCCGGCAACCCCGCTGCCCTGACCCTACTCGGCGATATCGCCGTGCGGATCGGCGCCTATCGTGCAGCGCAACGACATTACTCGCAGGCATTAAGCGCAAGCCCCCATTTGGCAGCAGCCCAGCAAGGTTATGCGCAGGCCAGCACAGCGCTCTTAAAACCGCTCCCCCGCACGTCGGGCAAGCGAAAGGCCCTTCTGATCAAGGCGTGGGGTTATGGCTTCTGGTCCGACGTGGATCACGTGATCGGACAACTGCTGCTGGCCGAAATGACCGGCAGAGCACCGGTGGTCTATTGGGGGAAGAACTCCCTCTTCCGATCGCCGGAGTCTGGTAATGCCTTCGAACTTTACTTCGCGCCCGCGTCCGATGTCTCGAGCGGGGACTTGGCCAACCCCGGCTCGAGCTTCTACCCGCCGAAATGGAGTGCCGACAATCTGCTTGAGGAAGAACTCAATAAATGGTCAGGCCCGTATTCGCGCGTGGCGGGGATCTATCTTCTCCATCGAACGGAGGATACCGTCGTCAGCGATTTTTACACCGCCGTCCTCGACTTGATACCCTGGCTCGAACCGGGCAGTGAGTATCTCGAAACGAGTCGTTCGGAAATCTATCGCCGGCTGTATACCAAATACTTCCGATTGCGCCCCCACCTTCAGCAGAAAGTTGAGACTTTCTGGCAACAGCACATGCAGGGGCGCCGATGGCTAGGCGTGCATGTGCGCGGCAGTGACAAAGTCCTGGAACACGCCAGTCTGGAACGGGTGAATCTCGAATACTTTGTCCATATCGATCGGTTGCTCGGCACCGACCCATCACTGGGTTTGTTCCTGCTCACCGACAGCGAAATCTTCCTCGACCAGTATCGACAACGCTACGGGGCGCGGTTGTTATGCACCCCCTGCCGCCGGGTTGCCGGCGAGATCGGCGTGCATTACGCCGGCTTCCCGGGCGTTCAGGTGGCGGAAGAAGTAATTCTCGACGCCTATCTGGCGGCCCGCTGTGATTCTTTTCTCGGCAACGGCACCTCAAGCGTTTCGAATTGGGTCGGGTATTTAAAGGCGTGGCCGCAAGGCCGATTCGCCCTGTTTGAGCCGGACCATTCGTCGCGGAGAAATCTGATGTTGCACCACTGGTGACGCGGAAATCCGGTCACCTCTAACCAGAGAACGTTTGCCAGCAGATGGGATGTCTCCGCCGGATATACCGCCCCACAACAGTGCGTCAATAACTTTAGGCGGTCAGCCCTTGCGCTGAAGAGCGCGACCATCGTCCCCGGCTGGACGATGACGGCTGCGCTCCAACCAGAAGCGCCTAACCGATTAGCTCAAGGTTCGGCGCAACCAAGCATCAGGCCAATGCGTGATGTTTTCCGTCAGCGTGCTTTCGCTGAACGGCCACGGTGGCGGCTCAAGCACGAACTCGGGATGGGCGGTGGCAAACTCTCGCGCGGCGGCAGCCGGGTTGTCCTGCGCCCACGCCGCCGCACCGCGGGGTACGTCGGCAAGGTCGCACATGATGCCGTCGGTGGCGACGATATAGGAGCCCGGGGTTACGAAGCCGTGGTAGGCCTGCAGTTCGGCGGCCACGTGCGCCTTGGTGTGATTGGAGTCGAGAAACACCAGCACGGTCTCGCCGGGCTTGATCAGGGCTTTCGCTTTCGCGACGATGCCTGGATCGGTCGAACTGCCCTCGATCAGCGTAATGGCGCCGGCCAAGGGGTGCGCTTCGATCGCCTTGCGGTTGTGCGGGCGGATCTCGATGTCGATGCCGATGACACGCCCCTTGCCAAGCGCCTTGCACAGGCTCGCGTAGTAGATCAGCGAGCCGCCGTGCGCGACGCCCGTTTCGAGAATGACATCGGGTTGCACCCGGAAGAGCGCTTCCTGGGCGCGCACCATGTCCTCCGGCAGCTGGATGATCGGCCGGCCGAGCCAGCTGAAGGTGTACTGGTACTTCTGGTTCCACCCCACCCGCACCCATTGCCGCGAGATTTCCTCGAAGGCCGGCTTCGAGTACAGGTCCAGTGACCGGGTGCGGCCGGCCTCTTCCACGGTCAGCGTGCGTTGATCGGTGTCGATGGTCAGTTTCATCGGATCAGGGCCCTTGGTTCCACTCGACAAAATTTGCGGCAATGCCCGCGGCTTTCAGCAACGCGCGGTTTTCATCCCGGTAGTTCGGATTCATCAGGATGATCTCGCGCACACCGCGCGGCGACAGGGCATGGTAGTCGACGATGGGATGGCCGGTGCCGGGAATGTAGCGGCCCTGCTTGTTTGGATTGAGGTCCACCACGCTGTCGATCAGCCGGCACTCGGCATCGACGAGGTTGGCGAAGGTCGAGCCCTTGGCCCCGGCGCCCCAGATGGCCACCGGTCCGCGCGCGGCAAGCTGCCGGATCTGTTCGTCCCATGCCCGCGTCACCCGTTGCTCCGTGGTTCCGTAGCGCACCGCCTGCGCAGGAACATCGCCGGGCACGCGGCGGGCTTGCTGGCCGGCCGGCGCGGGCACGGCTTCCAGCCACAGGTACTGGCCACCGAACAGGTGCCGCACGGCGTCCACGCGAAAGCCCGCTGCTTCGAAGGCGGTGCTGAGCGAGTCCGCGGTGAACAGGGAACAATGTTCGTAGAAAAAGTCCCAGATCACGTCGTTGCGCAGGATCCACGACACACACGGGGTTTCGAAGAATACGCGGGCCGTGTCGCTTCCGGCCAGGGCCTCGCGCACGCCTTTCAGCAGGGTCACCGGATCCGGGACGTGCTCGATGACATGCCTGCACACGACCGCGTCCGCCTTGACATCGGCGACTTCGGCGCCGAAGAAGCGACGCTGGAACACAAGTTTGCCGTCGAGGTCCGAATCCGGTCCCACGTAGCTCGGATCAAAACCGACGCCGGTAATGTTCGCGCCCGGATGGGACACCAGCCTGCGCAGGAAGGCGCCCTTGCCGCAGCCCACTTCCACGACGCGCTGACCCCGGATGCCGCGATCTTCGACGAGGTAGCGCACGAGGTCGTCGAGGTGGCGGGCAAAGACCGGCGAGCAATCCTGCGTGTTGTCGTAGTCGGGGCCGTAGACCAGTTTCCCCGCGTCGAACTCGCCGTTGAAGACGAACCCGCAGGCCGTGCACACCTGCATGGCGAGGGTCGCGCGCGCGGTGCCGGTGGCTTCCGCGCGGGTGGCGCAGAGCAGGTTCTGGTGCACGGGAACGCGCTCGCGGCGCAAGAACTCCCGCGTCGCACCAGACCCGCAGACCGGACAGGCCAGGGTCACGCGGGGCGGCCTTTCCACCACTCGATAGTTTGCCGCACACCGTCCCGGAGGCCGAACCCCTGCGACCATCCGAGGCTCCTCAGAAGCGAGGCGTCGGCCACGATCTCATGCGGCTCACCCGGGGGCGTGGCCAGCGCGCCGAGCGCCGGCAGATCAGGCCGGTTGAGCTGCGCGGCGATTTCCATGACGATCTGTTTGATGGTGACCGGTTGGCCGGACCCGATGTTGACCGCGCCTTGCTGCGGACTGTCCAGCAGCGTAACGAAGGCCTGGGCCACGTCTGCGACATGGAGGTAGTCACGGACCTGCTCCCCGCTGGTGCAGCGGGCCGGTTTCCCCTCCCGCAACGCGCCGATCACCTGCGGCACCAGCCGCTGCGGTTTTTCGCCGGGACCGTACAGATGGAACACGCGGCCCCACGCGCTGCAGAGGCCGGTTGCCTGCGAATACGCGGCGAGCAGCAGTTGCGTGGCGTGCTTGCACGCGCCATACGGCGTTGCCGGTTTCAGCGGCGTCGTGGCTTCACTGCAAACGCCGGAGCCCCACTCATACTCGGCGCAGGTCCCGGCCATCACGGCACGTTGCCCGCCGCGGCCGTGGAAGGCCTGGAGCAACTGCAGGGTGGCGGCCACCCACTCGAAATTTTCCGGCGCCGTCCAGTACCTGCCCGGCTCCGCGTACCACGCCAGATGCAACAGGTGCGTGGGGCGGATGCGGTCGGCGAGCCGGGCGCTGGCGCCGGACTTGAGCAGGTCGGCGTGATGCCAGGCCACGCCCTGCGCCGGTCTGGAGTGCGCACGGGAAGATACGGCATGGACTTCATGGCCGCGCGCCACCAGCACGGGTAGAACATGCTGCCCGATGAACCCGGTGGCACCCGTGACGAGCACGCGCGTCACGGCTGAAAGTCCGCGTAACTGCAGTCGTGTTCCGACAGGATCCGCTCGGCCGCTGGCCACTCGATGCGGAAGGCCGGATCGTCCCAGCGCACACCCCGCGCGGATTCCGGGTGGTAGTACGCCGCCATCTGGTAGAACACCTCGGTCCCGTCGGCCAGCGTCTGGAAGCCGTGCGCCATGCCCGCCGGGATATAAACCATACGCCGGTTATCAGCGCTGAGCTCGGCCGCCACCCATTGCCTGAACGTGGGGGACTCAGGGCGTAAATCGAGGATGACGTCGTAGAGGGCGCCGGCCGTGCACCGGACGACCTTGGGCTCCGGGTTCGGCGCGGCCTGGTAATGCATGCCGCGCAGCGTGCCCCGTCGCGCGTTGTAGGAGACGCTGCATTGCACGAGGTCAGGGTCGAGGTTGTGCGTTTCGAACTCGCGGCGGCAGAACGTGCGCGCGAAAAAGCCGCGTTCGTCTGCGATCCGTTCCGGTTCGATCACGAAAGCGCCGCGCAGTCTGGTTTCGATAAAGATCATCGGCGCCTGTCCGCGCTCACAGTACGGTGACTTCAGGAATCGGCACCACGAACTGTCCGCCCCACGCGCGGATGCCCGCCATCTGTTCCGTGACTTCGTCCTTCAGGTTCCACGGCAGGATCAGCACGTAATCGGGTTTCGTCTCGAAGATGCGTTCGGGCGCATGCACCGGGATGCGCGTGCCCGGCAGCAGGGTGCCCTGTTTGTGCGGGCTGCGGTCAACGGTGTAATCGAGAAAGTCGGTGCGGACGCCGCAGTAGTTGAGCAGCGTGTTGCCCTTGGCGGGGGCGCCGTAGCCGACGATCGACTTGCCGCGCGCTTTGGCCTCGATCAGAAAGGTTAGCAGCTTGCGCTTGGTGGCTT
>CAZXNF010000174.1:0-1448 GCA_964641785.1 uncultured Streptomycetaceae bacterium
TAGGAGAGCGCCAGGAAGCCGGGGGTCAGTACACGAAGTGTATGATTTCCAAAAGGCCGAGATCCGTTGACCTCGGCTTTGCCCGATCAAAACATTGGGTTTCCGACGAAGGGGACTGTTCCGCAGCCGGGAACGACGTTGATTTCACAGGCCCATTCCGCGTCAGACCCCCGACTTCCTGGCGCTCTCCATGGGTGGTCAACTTTTGGTTGGCGCCGAAGAGCGGCTGCAAGAGTGGCTGAAGGGCCGGAAATCCGTACCCGCGCCGGCCATCGAAGAGCGGAAATCCGCCTTTCACGCCTGATCACGGCATGATCGGCAGTAGAACCATTGACGGCATGTTCGCGGTGTGATGGACGCGCTGCCGCGCCACCAGCGACGTTGCGCTGTATGGACCTTGGCCCGTGTTCGTGTTGCGGTCGAATAGAGGGAAGTAGGATCCGGTGATCTCGATGCGCAGCCTGTGGCCTGGCTTCAGCAACGCGGCCGTATGACCGACGTCGACGCGGACCTGGTAGGGCCGCTCGCGGGGTGCCCGGATGAAGCTTGCGCGCTGGATTCCGACGGCGAGGTTTTGGGCGTAGCCGTTGGGAAGAACGTCGATCAGCTTCACCACCCAATCGGCATCAGGGGTGGTCTGGCTTACCCAGAGGTGAGCTTCGATGGGGCCGGCAATTCGGAGTTCGCGCGTCAGCGGACTGGAGTCGTAGACCAGGACGTCCGAGCGATCGGCGTTGGGACCTTGATCGACGGGTCCCCAGAAGGCCGCGAATTTGCCCTGGAGCATCGCGGGAGGCCAAGCCGGAACGGGCTGCGACGGGTCGCCGATGAAGGTGTCGTACGGCTCCGAGGCGGGCTTCCCGATCATCACGAGACCGTCGCCATGACGGGTGTTTGCCTTACCTTTCGAGTGCAGATAAAAGGGCATCACCTTGGCATCTTCAGGGGGCCAGGATGCAGCTTCTCGCCAGGCGTTCTCGCCCATTGAGAAGTAGCGAATGGCCGGAATCTTGGAGCGTGACCCTTTCAGAATGCGGTCAAACCACGCAAGGTTCTCGCCTGGGAGATCAAAGTCAGAGGCGGGACCGAAGTCGATCTCTCCGAGCGTACGTTTGCCGATGCTGCCGTGGTCCCAGGGGCCCAGAATGAGTTGCTGCTCGGCGCCGGAACGGCGCAGTCGTTCGAAGTTCGAGACGACCTCCCGGAGGAAGAAGTCGTAGTAGCCGACGATGTGCTGGGCCGGCATTTTCAGCTGGTCGATCTCGGGGGTGACGTCGAGGCGTTTCCAGAATCCGTCGGGGCGCGGGTGCGTCAGGATGGTGCGCAGCCAGGGGATGCGCCAGCCGATGGCGAGGTCGAGGTCGGCGAGGGGGAGGGACTGCAAGGTCTGATACCAATCAGTGGGGGCGGACTTGCCCGCGGGGGGAGGGTAGAGTCCGGCGGCCGCC
>CAZXNF010000174.1:1548-7427 GCA_964641785.1 uncultured Streptomycetaceae bacterium
TACTGCACCGCGCCTACATACGATGCGCCCCACATGCCAATGCGGCCGTCGCTCCAGGGCTGGCGCGTTACCCACTCGGTGGTGTCGAAGCCGTCCTGGCCTTCGCCGTTGTAAGGGAAAAATTCGCCCTTCGATTCAAAGCGGCCGCGCGTGTCCTGCACAACGACGGCATAGCCGGCGGCAGCGTAGCGGCGCGCGGTCGCCGCGGAGTTCGTCTTGTTATACGGCGTGCGTTGCAGCAGTACCGGCTTGGGGACGGCGGGATTCGTGTCATAGATGTCCGCCGCCAGTTCGACGCCGTCGCGCATAGGGATGGTGACTTTGCGTGGCTCCTGCGCGACGAGAACCATGGCCCACGCCAGCAACGGCCAGTAGCGCATTACGTGAGGATCTCTTTCACGACTTGCCCATAGACGTCAGTGAGGCGGAAATCGCGGCCTGTGTAGCGGTAGGTGAGCCGCTCATGGTCGATACCGAGGAGATGCAGTGCCGTTGCGTGCAGATCGTGGATGTGCACTTTGCCTTTCACGGCTTCCCAGGCGAACTCGTCCGTTTCGCCATGCACCATTCCGCCCTTGATGCCGCCGCCGGCCATCCAGGCGGTAAAGCCTTTGGGATTATGTTCCCGGCCGCGCTCGGATGCGGGCGCCTTGCCTTCGGAGAGGTCCTGTTCGAAGGGCGTGCGGCCGAATTCTCCGGACCAGACCAGGAGCGTATCCTTCAGCAGGCCGCGACCTTTGAGGTCGGCAATGAGCGCGGCGATGGGCTGGTCGATCGCCTTACAGCGCTGGGGCAGTCCTTTGCGGATGGCGGCATGATGGTCCCACCCTCCATCCGTGATCTGGACGAAACGAACACCGGCTTCCACCAACCGGCGCGCGAGCAGACACTGGCGCCCAAAGTTGTCAGTGGTCTTCTCACCGATGCCGTATAGGTCAAGGGTCGCTTTGGATTCCTTCGCGAGGTCCAGCACAGCGGGGGCCTCGGCCTGCATGCGGAACGCAAGCTCGAAGGACTCGATCATGCCTTCCATGTTCTGGTCTGACTCGAGCTGCTGCAGGTAGCTCTTGTTCATCGACTGGATGAGGTCGACCTGGCGGCGCTGGAGCCTCTCGCTGACGGACTTGTCCTCGAGATAGCGTATCTGCGCCTCTTTCGCGTTGCCGGCTTCGCCGATCGGCGTGCCTTGATAGATCGCCGGCAGGAAGGCGTTACTGAAGAGCTGGGTGCTGCCCCCATCGCCGCTCACCTGCGGGCAAAGCGTAACGAAGCCTGGCAGGTTCTGGTTCTCGGTGCCGAGTCCGTAAGTCACCCAAGAGCCAATCGACGGGCGGACCATCACCGTGTGCCCGGTGTGCAACTGCCGAACGGCCGGCGCGTGCGCTTCCGAGTCGGTCTGCATGCCGTTCAGGATGCAAAGCTCTTCGGAGACCTTGCCGAGATGCGGCAGCCAATCCGACATCATCAGTCCGGCCTTGCCCTGACGGCTGAACGTGGAGATCGGCGCCATCATCAGGTTGCGGCCGATACCGGGAGCTTCATAGTTGGCGGGTAGCGGGATCGGAAACTTTTGGCCGCCGCCCGCGGCGAGGCGCGGCTTGTAGTCAAACAGATCCATGTGAGAGGGGCCTCCTTGCATCCACAGGAAGATCACCCGTTTGGCCCGCGGCTGGTAGTGCGGCTCCTTGGGCGCCAGCGGATTGCCCTTCACGGAGGCCGCCGGCGCCAGCATCGCCGAAAGCGCCATCGAGCCGAATCCGCAGCCGTATCGCCGCAGAAACTCACGGCGTGAGCGGGCCAGGATGTTTGTGTGAGTCGACATAAGTGCTCCCTATTTCAAATACAAGAACTCGTTGCTCACGAGAAGCGAGTGGCAGTAGCGCGCCCAGGCATCGCGCGAGGCATCGGCTTCGGACTTGCCCGTCGCCTTCAACTCGCTCGTGAAGGCGGCGAGGAAGTCAGCAGCACGCGTTTGATCCGCCGCGACGACCGCACGTCCCAGAATGCGTTCAATCAACCAATGGACCCGCGAAGCGCCCGAGGCAGCGTGTTCAGCCGCCTTGGCCGCCAGTAAGCGTGACTGCTCCTGGAGGAACGGCGAGTTGATCAAATAGAGCGCTTGCGTCGGTACCGTGGTGACGCTGCGGGCCCCGTTCACCTGGTTCACATCCGGGAAGTCGAAGAGGTTCAGAATATCCAAGCTCTTGTGCTGGCTTTTGCGCAGCACGGGCAGGTACACCGTCCGCCGCCGCAGCAGATCATCGGGCAGTTTGGCGTCATCGCGAAACTCCACCGGCTTGCCGACGTTCAGGTTTCCGGGCACTTCCAGCGGCAGGCTGGGTCCGCCGCGACGTTCGTCGAGCGTGTCCGTGAGTTTGAGCACTGCGTCGCGAATCGTTTCGCCTTCCAGGCGGCGGCGATTCATGCGCCACACGAGGCGATTCTCAGGATCAAGCTCAGCGGCCTTGGCCTGGTGCGCGCTTGACTGCCGGTAGGTTTCGGATAAGGCAATCTCACGAATGACTTTCTTCACGGACCAGCCTTGGTCAACGAAGCGTGTTGCCAGGTAGTCGAGAAGTTCAGGGTGGCTGGGCAGTTCGCCGCGCAGCCCGAAGTTATCGACACTGCGGACGAGGCCGGAGCCGAACAGGTGCTGCCAGAGGCGGTTCACCATCACGCGCGCGGCAAGAGGGTTCTTCTCACTGGCAATCCAGCCGGCCATTTCCAGGCGTCCGCTCGCCCGATAGCCCAACTGTGGCGGACCCGTCCACATGGCGATGCTCACAAAGCTACGCGGCACCAGTTCACCAAGCAGATGCGAGTTGCCGCGGATGTTGATCTTGTGGTCGAAGGGCGTGTCGACATCGCGCACGGAGAGCGCCATCGGCGGCTCCGGACGATTGAACTCCAGTTGGCCGATCGCCTTGTTGAGTTCGCCGAGTTGCTTGTCGATTTCGGTAAGCGGACTTCCGGCCTTCTTCAGCCGCTCCTTCTCATCGGTCAGGCCGTTCAGTTTATTCTTGAGCTCAGTCCAGTCCGCAAGGTACTTCTCCGTATCCTTCGCGCGGTCGCGCAGTTCTTCCGGCGTCTCCGGCAGCAGCGTGCGATGGACGTCGCTGAAGATGCCGTCGATGCGCCCATCGAGCGTGAGCGTGCTGCCCAGGATGCCGGCCATCGCGTAGTAATCCTTCGCCGGGATCGGATCGAATTTGTGATCGTGGCAGCGGGCGCAGCCCATGGTGAGGCCGACGAAGGCTTTGCCGACGAGGTCGAGTTGGAAGTCGACGACGTCCATGCGGAGTTGTTCTTTGTCGGCGGCGACCAGCGGCCAGGGTCCAAGAGCCAGGAAGCCGGTCGCGATTACCTGTTCGCGGCGCTGCGCATCGTTCTCGGCCGGCAACAGATCGCCCGCCACCTGTTCCTTGATGAACTGCGTATAGGGCTTGTCGGCGTTGAAGGAAGAAATGACGTAGTCGCGATAGCGCCAAGCTTCCTTGGCGGGGATCTTGCGCCCAATCTCGAGATTATCGGCGAAGTATGTGATGTCGAGCCAATGCCGGCCCCAGCGTTCGCCGAATTGCGGAGAAGCCAGTAGACGATCGGCCAGCGTTTCGAACGCTTGCGGAGAATCGTCCTTGAGAAACGCCTCCACGTCCGCGGACGTGGGCGGAAGACCGGTGAGATCGAAAAAGGCACGCCGTATCAAGCTGCGCTTGTCGGCCGCCGGCGCGGGCGAAAGGTGCTTTTCGGCGAGCTTGGCGCGAATCAGGCGGTCGATTCCGTCGTTGGGCTGCGGCTTGCGGACCGGTTGCCATGCCCAATACTTCAGACGTTCTTCATCAAGCGCCTGCCTTTTCTTGAGGGCGGCCTCGGCGTCGTCGTTCGATTCCTCCGGCCAAGGCGCCCCGATCTTCACCCACTCGGTGAGGATCTCGATCTGCTCGGGCTTCAGCTTCCCGGAGGGAGGCATCTTGAGCGCGCCGGCATAGCGGACTGCCTCGATCAGCCGACTCGCATCCGGCTTGCCGGGAACCACCACGACACCCGACTGGCCGCCCTGAAAGAACGATGCTCGCTGGTCCATCTTCAAGCCGCCGAAGGTCATCTTCGACTTCGAGCTATGGCACGAGAAGCATTGCGCGGCGAGGAGCGGCCGGACTTTGGATTCGAAGAACTGAGTGGAGTTCGCCGTTTGCGCCGCCAGGGGAAAGACGGTGAGAAAGGCTAACGCCATTGGCATGACCGGCATCACAAAATGTCGGGACCTCGGGTGAACTTTCAACCAAACACCTCCGCAGTCAATGGACTAAACCTCATCCAGCGGTTGCACCGCGTCGCCGAACTTGGCTATCCGCACGTTCATCTTGTCCATCATCGATAAGTAGAGCCGGCACATCTGCCGTTCGGGCTTCTCGCGATAATCCAGCACGCGGCCGCCTTTGATGCGTCCGCCGCCGCCACCGAGCATTACCACCGGCAATTGCCGCGCCTCATGATTACCCGTCAACATGCTGGAACAGTACAGCAGCATCGTGTTGTCGAGCAGCGTGCGGCTGCCTTCCTGAATCGCGTCGAGCTTGCGGGCCACATAAGCCACCTGCTGCAGGAAGAATTGATTCACCTTGAGCCAATCCGCCGTGTCGGAATGCGAAAGCAGATGGTGGATCATGTAATCCACGCCGAGATTCGGAAAGCGTAGCGAGCTATGGTCGTTGTTGAGCTTCAGAGTCGTGATGCGCGTGGTATCGGTCTGGAAGCCCAGCACCAGGATGTCGGCCATCAGGCGCATATGCTCGGCGATGTTCTGCGGAATGCCATCGGCCGGGCGCGACATATTGGGACCGGACAACGCCGGTCGCCAGCCTTGCAGTTGTCCTTTCTTACCGGCATTGGCGATGCGTTGCTCCACGTCGCGCACGGACTCCAGATACTCGTCGAGCTTGCGCTGGTCGCCCGTGCTGATGTCGCGCCGCAAGCGGCCGACTTCTGTGATCACGGAATCCAGCACACTCCGGTCGGCTTTGCTGGCTTCGTCCTTGAACAGCCGGTCAAAGGCGAGCGCCGGATAGATCTCGAGCGGCGTTGGCGTGGTTGGGGAGCTCCATGAAATGTGGGAGCTGTAAAGCATCGAGTAGTTCTTATGCACCGACGGGTTCGACTTCTCGCAGCCCAGCACCAAGCTCGGCACTTTGGTGGAACCGCCGTAGCGCTGCGCCAGCAGTTGATCGATGCTGGTGCCGGAACGGATCTCACCGCCCGACGCGAGCGGTGCGCCCGAAAGCAGATTGCCCGTCTGCGAACTATGGATGTTGCCCTTGAGCGCTTCGGCGTTAAAGAGGCCGCGGATCAAGAGCATCTTTTCGCGATGATCCTGGAGCGGCGCCAGCACCTGGCCCAGTTCCAACTGCTTGCCCTCGCCCTGGGCCCACCACTCCTTGCTGTGGAAGCCGTTGCCGGAGAACATCACCGCCAAGCGGACGGGAGCTTCACTCGCCGCTTGCTTAACGGGTTCATCGCCCCACACCGGCAGCGACTCCATCCATGGCAACGCCATGGTGACGCCAAAGCCTCGTAACATCCGGCGGCGGGAAAACTGGTGCCTCAACATCACTGCCTCCTTTTGGCTTACTCCTCTGGAACGGAACCGCGACCACGAATCTCGCGGAACTGTTTGCTCCGCACTATTAAATCAACAACCCCTCCCACGCTGCTCTGCGTCTGCAGAACGTCGAGCAAGGGTTCGTCGGAAAGCTGTACCGCCCGCCCCAGCGCATAGCCCAAGAGCTTGCGGCAGAATTGGCGAACGAACTTGTCGCGCCCTTGCGTCATCAGATACTGGCGCAAGCCTTCCAGGCCCTCGATTTGCGTGCCATCCATCA
>CAZXNF010000175.1:0-7421 GCA_964641785.1 uncultured Streptomycetaceae bacterium
GATGATCGACTGCCCATCCCAACCTTCCCCCGCAAGCGAGGGAAGGAACCTTAAGTCAGTGCCATTCGAATCACACGCCAAAACATGACTACCGACCTATCCTTGCTTGCAGCCCAGGGTCTTCTGGACGCTCCGCTGCCAGTGCCATCCAGTATTTCCGAGCTTCGTCAGCAAGTTCCAGTTGATCGAGCCACAACGCGTACGCTACCCACTCCGAAAATGCCGCATTGGCGGCTGGCCGAGCCGCCTCGACCTGCGCGCGCACGCCCGGCATCACGATGGAGAAGTCGCTGTTGCTCGCGTAACGCCGGCCATCGTCGAGTTGCGCCGATACGCTCCAACTGTACCGCGTGGTCTCCCGCAACAGGATGCTCGCTGGCAGACGCACTTCCGTCGCGCTCGTCGCGGTTTCAAACAGCACCCTGCCCGTATCGTCGCTGAGTGCGAACTGGTAACTGATGCCCGGCTGCACGGATTCCCAGCGGAACACCGGCGATTCCTCCAGTGTTTTGGTGCCGGTGAGTGTCAGCACGCGTATGCGCGCTGCGGGCCGGATGCTCCGCATGACCATCGCCGCCTGCGCGACTCCGGCCGGCTTGATGCGGACTTCGCCGCCCGCGCGCGCCAGCGCACTCGTGCGCTTGACCGGCGCAGACCCCTTCAGCGCCCGGGGGCCATCCACGTTGAATTCCACTAACGCCGGCCCGGTCATGATGAATTCGTCCCCGGACTTGAGATAGAGGACCACCAGCCTGCCATCCGCGCCGAGCTGGACGCGCGAAGCCGGATCGATCGCCATGGTGATCGCGAGCCCCGGTTTGCGCGGATCGGATTCGACGACCGCGCCGCCCTTCGTGTCGGTCACGATCGCCACGGGCTGGGCGCTTGCGGCCGTGGCCCATCCACTGGCAGCGATGGCAACGAGCAGAAGTCCCCGCATCAAACGCTGCATGTTTTCCCACATCCGGACACTCATTTTGGCCTCTCCCTCGGTAGTGTTGAGGATCACTGGCTGATGCCGGCTCTCCTTCACACCTCGTGCCGCACTCTAACAACACGCCGTCCGGATTTTCGTGTGCCGCAGCACGCCAATTTGTTGAATTTTCACACTCTTTAAAATATCGTCCGCCCCCATCCCAGCCTTCCCCCGCGCGCGGGGGAAGGGGTGCCGGACAGAAGGGGCTTCTAACCCCATGAAACTAAACCCCTAATGGGCTAAAACTATCGGCGTGACGGCAACTCTCGGCGCAGGGTGATGCGCTGGCCACTCACCTCCAGATAGCCGCCGGCCACGAGTTCCTTGAAGATGCGGCTGATCATTTCACGCGACGCGCCCACTCGTTGCGCGATGTCCTTCTGGGTCAGTCGCTCCGGAATGATCAGCTTGCCGTCTTTTTCCACGGCGAGTTCCAGCAGCAAACGCGCCACCCGGCCATAGACATCCAGCAAGGCTAGACTGCGCACGCTGCCCGTCAGATCGCGCACCCGCTGCATGAGACGATCGATCAACTTCGCGGCAAACTCCGGGTTCACCGACAGAAACGCCTTGAAGTCGCGTTTCGGAACAACAATCAGCTTCGATGGTTCCAGCGTCACGACCGAAGCGGAGCGCGGTGATTCATCCAGCGCCATTTCCCCGAAGTATTCTCCCGGGCCGTGGACGTTGAGCACCACCTCCCGGCCTTCTTCGTTGCGCAGATACACCTTGACCCGGCCCGACCGGATAATGAATACGGACTGCGTCTGGTCGCCTTCGCTCACGACGACTGCGTTTCGCGGAAACGACTGAACCTTTGCGTTGACCGATAACCCACGCAATTCCGGTTCGGTAAGCGCTAAAGACGGTGTTCTCATGGCGGTGGTGTATGGTTTTCTTTTGTCTGGCCGAGATAACGCTCGTCCGCCTGCTTCAGCCGGCCAACCATGACCCGCATGAACGCGCGGGCGAACGCCGCTTGCAGGGACGCCGGCGCCGCCCGCAATGCGGCAGCCTCAAACTCCACCGCGACCGACGGTGCATCGGCCGTTACGGTCGCCGTTCTCACGCCATGCATCTCATCCAGGTAGGCTAGCTCACCGAAGCACTCACCGGGTCCGAGTCGATTGAGTACGCGTCCGTCGCGCGTCACCTGCACCCCGCCCTGCACGATGACAAACACGCTGCGGCCGGGGTCCCCCTCCCGGCACACGGGGGCGCCGGGCGCATAACGAAGCCATTGCCCGAACCGTACAGCGGCCCACAATTCCGTATCGCCGAAGCCGCTGAAAAACGGCATGCCTTTCAGTTCCGCAAAACGCGTGCCATCGGAAACGAGTGCTTGCGTCTCGGTGAGACCGGGCAGGACGTGCTCCAGATCCGCCCGAAACGCACGCCAGTTCGTGTAGCGCACTTCACGATTCTTGTGGATAGCCCGATGCACGGTAAAGCGCAGTTCCGCGGCGAGCCCGGTGCGCCGTTGCTCGATCGGCGTAAAGAGCCCCTGCAGCTTCTGGTAAATCAGCGACTCTTGGCTGCTCGCTTCGTACGGATAGGTACCGGTCAGCAGTTGGTACATCATTACGCCGACTGCGTAGATGTCGGACTGGACCGTTGGCGTCGCCTGTTTGAAATGCTCCGGCGGAATGAAGGGAAGCGTGCCAACGTCTGCTACCTGCGTCACGTCCGAGGCAAGCCAGTAGCAAGCGCCAAAATCGGTGACTTTCGGTTCCTGCTCGGAAGTCAAAAGGATGTTCGCCGGCTTGATGTCCCGATGCAGCAAACCCTGCGTGCTTGCATATTCCAGCGCGCTGCAAACCTTGTAGATGATCTCTGTCACCGACTCCACGGGTAACAGGCGGTCTGGCCGCACACGCGTCTGCAAGGTGCCGCCGGTCACATACTCCATGACCAGATAAGCGAGGTCATCGCTGAGCCCCGCCTCATGCACTTCCACGATATAGGGATGATGGAGCTTGCCGGCGAGCCGCGTCTCGTTCAGCCACAGGCGCTGGTGACGCGCTCCATGCTCGGGGTCGTCGAGCAGCTTCAGATTGGCGAATTTGACGGCAACCTCCCGCTGGGCGAACTGGTCGTAGGCGAGATGGACTTCGCCCATCCCGCCCCGGCCCAGTTCCTGGCGCAGCTCAAAGCGCTGGCGGAAGGTGCTGGCAGGCGCTGCGTTCACGGCTGCTCCCGCGGCTGCGGGTCCACGCGATCCCAGCCGTACGCCTCCATCGGCGTGTGCCCTTTGAGCGCGATCGGCCCCAGCGACACTAACCCCGACGCATCGGACAAACTCTCGGCGACGAGCTTCGAACATACCAGCCGGTAACCCGCCTCCTTGGTTGCGCTTTCGAGCCTGGAAGCGACGTTGGTCACGTCGCCGATAGCGGTGTAGTCGTGGCGGGCAGCGGAGCCCACATGACCGACCACGGCTTCACCAGCGTGCAAACCGATCCCGATGGCAATCGGCGCCTGCCCCTCCCGCTCCAGTGCGGCACTCAGTTCGCGCACTTTGGCCAGCATCGTCTTTGCCGCTGAAAAGGCGGGTACGCAAGGATTGTCGTGCGGTTGCGGTGCGCCGAACATCGCCATGATGCCGTCACCCATAAAACTGACGACCGTGCCGCCGTGCGCGTGAATGACCGTGACGACTTCCTCAAAATAGCGGTTGAGGAAGTGAATGACCTGTTGCGGCGACAGCCCCTCGCTGCGCGTGGTGTAGTTGCGGATATCCGCGAACAGCACGCAAACAAACGCACCCGCACCCCCCGGTTCCGGCTGTATACGGCCAGCGAGTATCTGCTGCATGACGCTGGGACTCACGTAACCGGTGAAGGCGCGCCGCAATTGTCGGCGCTCCTGCAATCGCCCAGCCATTTCCAGTCCAGTACGCCCGCCCACAGCGAATACGAGCGTCATCGCGATCCCTCCTGTCGGCAAGTACCAGCCAGATGCCAGTAATCCGGTGGAAACCGCGAACAACATCGCGATGCCGCCAAAAAGGACCAAGGAGGCCATGGCCGGCAAGCGAACGCCGAACCAAGTGAGGCTTGCCACCAATACAAGGCACCACACGGCCCACGACGACATATCCCGCAACACCCAGTCGTTCAAAAAATTGCGCATCGCTTGTGCATGCAACAACACTCCAGGCGTTGCGTCTGCACCTTGCGCGGCCCAACCCGCGAGCGGTACCGGGCCTCTGTGAATGTCCTCAAACGCGAGCGCGGTCCCGAGGAGCACAACTTTCCCACCAAACAGATTCTTCAGGCGCTCGATCTCCCCCGCCCGAGACCAGGCAATCACGTCATGCAACGGAACGTAGTCGAACGGATCGCCGCGCGAAAAATCGATTAATCCGTGGCGCGGCTCCATCCCGAGTTTGCGTGCCGTTTGCCCCGCCAGTGTCGGTACTGTGCCGCCGCCATCCGCAAGTCGTTCATCGAATCGACGCACCACCCCATCGCGATCAACGCGCCACAGTGCATAGCCCGCCCCGTCCGGCCCAGCGGCGGCCAGGAACGGGGCAAACACGGGGCGCGGCTTGCCCTCCCGATCAACCGTCAGGGCATACACGACTGGCAGATTCTGCCGGGCAACGAGAATGGCACGGGTCAGCTCAAGGTCGAGCCCTGGCGCAACGGCCTCAACACTGCGCTCCGGCAGCACCACATCCACGGCGACTGCCGCGGCGCCCGCCTTGGACATTGCTTTCAGAAATTCCGCCAGATGGGCATGCCAGAGTCCCACCGGCTCTGGCAACCGCTCGACGGTTGCGTGATCGATCGCAACGACCGCCACTTGATCAGGAGCCGGGCGGGGCAAAAAGGCCCGTAACACACCGAACTGCGCGTCGAGAACGGCGTGGTCAAACCGCTCACTCAGGCCAGCCGCATAGATCCCCAGCGCAAGGCAAATCATCATCAGAAATCCGTACTTATTACCGGATGACAGCCCGCTTAAGTGCCTCCCCGAAGCTGCTTTCATGGCGCTATCATAATCTCACTGCTACAGAACCTGTCGCTCAATCACACGACACGCTCATGGTCGCTCGAAGAACGCTATCGGCACAAAACAAAGCGGCTACGATAGCAGTCACGCTGCTTATGCTTATGGTACTAGTGGGTTCTGCGTGGGTGCTCGCGCCAAGCCCTGCCCGTGCCCGTGCCCGCCAGATACGATGACGCTACGCAGGCAGTCATCGCGGATGGCCCTCCGGCCTTGGCCGGCGAAAATGATACGCATGCCGCGGCGCGCGGTTGACCCCGCCGTTGACTCATACCCCTCCTGCGGTGTTGACATCGCGCTTCGTCGAAGCCTAGTGTAGCGCCCTGATTGCCGGCCCTTCCCGTCATCTCCCGAAGCGATTCCGCCATGCGCCTGCCGCTCTCCGTAAAGTCCGTGACTCGTCGCAGCTTCCTGCTGGCCGCCGGTGCGCTGCTGGCGCTGGTGCCGCTGCCCTGGCGGCGCGCGCGGGCGCAGGGCTCTTCCCTCAACGCGTTGCCGCGCGAGGCCCTGGTGATCGGCAACAGCAAATACGCGGAAGTACCGCTGAAGAATCCGGGCAACGATGCCAGGGCCATTGCCGGACAGCTGAAGGCGGCGGGCTTTAACGTCACCTTGAAGCTCGATACCGGCCGCGAGGAACTGGCAGCCGCCTTGCAGGCGTTTACGGCTGAGCTGGCGAAGAAAAAATGCGTGGGGCTGTTCTACTACGCCGGGCACGGCGCGCAACTGGCGTGGCGCAACTACCTGATCCCGGTGGATGCCGTGATCGAGAAGCTCGACGACATCCAGTCGAAAGCGGTGGACCTGGGCACGCTGCTCGGCGGGCTGACCCGGGCGGCCAACCCCATGAACGTGGTCATCCTGGATGCCTGCCGCGACAACCCCTTCGGCAACCGCGTGCCCGCCGACCGCAAGGGCCTGTCGCAGTTCGACGCGCCACCGGGGTCGCTGCTGGCGTACGCCACCGCGCCGGGCAATGTGGCGAGCGACGGCGAAGGTGCCAACGGGCTCTACACGGAGAATCTCCTGAAAGAACTGACCGCGCAGGATGCGAAGATCGAGGACGTGTTCAAGCGCGTGCGGCTCAGCGTGCGGCGGCGCACGGAGGGCAAGCAGATCCCCTGGGAAAGCACGTCGCTGGAGGAGGACTTCTACTTCCTCCCGCCCAAGCAGGTCCGCAAGCTCGCGGAAGCCGAACTGGAGAAGCATTTCCAGGAGGAACTGGCGATCTGGGAGAAGATCAAGACCGCCACGCAGCCCGCGCCGCTGGAGGACTACCTGCGTCGCTACCCGAGTGGAAAGTTTTCGGAGCTCGCGCAATACCGGCTCGACCAGGTGCTGGCGAAACTCGGCGAGAAGAAAATCGAGGCTGAATCCGCGAAGGACAATCCTTTCACCAAGGGTGTGGCGCGCATCGATACCGATTACCGGATCGGCGACACCTATGTCTTTCGCGATCTCGATCTCTATACCAGGAACGAAACGGGCAAAGCCCGGCTGGTCGTGCAGGAAATCACCGAGACCGAAGTGCGTTTCCAAAACGGTGTGGTCACCGATCTGTTTGGCAACGTCATCATGGCGGGCAAGGGGCACCGTTACACCGGCGCCCAGTTTTTCATTCCGGAGTACGCCATCGGCAAACGCTGGCGCACCCAGTTCCGCGTGAGTTACCCCCAGGGGGGCGACGGCGATAACAATCTGGATTTCCGGGTTACCAGGCGGGAACCGGTGCGGGTGCCGGCGGGCGCGTTCGACGCGTTCAAGGTGGAGGGCGAAGGCTGGGGCACCCTGCCCGGGGGTGGCGGCAGCATGCATAGCACTTTTACCTACTGGATCGCCCCCGGGGTGCGCCGGCCCATCGCGAACGAGACTCTGAACCGGCACAGCAACGGCAAGGTACTCCAAAGCAACCGCCGCGAACTTGTGGCTTACACGCAGGGCTGAGTCCTCCGTCACGCGCGGTCTCGGGCCAAACGCCGGCGCATCGCTTCCCCATCGCAGGCCTACCACCACCCGCTACGACGCCCTCATCATCGGCGGCGGACGCGACGTCAGCGGGCGGGAAATCGAAGAGCTTGGGGCGCGGGCCCAGCGCCAGGGTGCAAGGGGCGTCCTCGCGACGTTGTGGCCCGTGGCCGACCAAAGCACCGGCCGTTTCATGCAGGAGCTTTATCGAATTCGCCAGACCGCATCAGGTTTTGCCAAAACAAAAGCCCTTCAGCGCGTGCAAACGCAGTTTGTCCGCGACACTTACGGCACGCGAGAGGCACACCCTTTCTTTTTGGCGCCGTTCATCCTGATGGGGAACTGGCTCTACAGGCTGTTATGGACCTTGAACGGAATGTGCGAGTTGCACGACGCACCCTGGCAACAAAGCAAAGACGCCGGGGGCAGCCCGGCGGCTAGTAACTGGCTATTGCCCGGCCAAAAG
>CAZXNF010000176.1:0-4657 GCA_964641785.1 uncultured Streptomycetaceae bacterium
GTGCTCTACTGGGGACTGTTCCTGCATGGACTTCCCGATGTGCGTGCCGTGGTCGGCAATGTGGTGGCCGGGTCGCCGGCTGCGCAGGCGGGCTTCGCGGCCGATGAGGCGATCGTGGCGGTCGGCGGGCAGTCCGTCGTGACGTGGAACGATGCCCGCTGGATCCTCCTCGAGGCCGCGGTGGATCGCGCGCGCGTGCCGGTGCAGACGCTGACACTCGGCGGTGCCCTGCGGGAGCGGCGCCTCGACCTCTCCGGACTTGAATCCGAGGCGGTCGACAAGGATTTCATGCAGGCCGTCGGCTTCGAGATCCGGCGCTCGCTGCGGCCGGTCGTGGGCCTCGTAGTGCCGCGGGGCGTGGCGGACCGCGCCGGCCTGCGGCCGGACGATATCGTGCGAGCCATCAACGAGGAACCGGTGGACAAAGGCTGGCAGCAGATCGTGGCGCAGATCCGCGCCAGTCCCGACCAGCCGCTCGTCTTTGACGTCGAGCGCAATCGTCAGCCCGTGCGCATCACGCTCACGCCGGAACGCGTGGCGGAGGGCGATCGCATTTTCGGGCGCATCGGCGTCGGCCCCGGTGACATGGTCGAGGTGCGCTACGGCGCATGGACCGGTCTGCAGCGCGCGGTGGCGCGTACTTGGGAAGTCTCCGTGTTCAGCCTGCGCATGCTGGGCAAGATGCTGATCGGCGAGGTGTCGCTGAAGAATCTCTCCGGGCCGGTAACTATTGCCGATTACGCGGGAAAATCCGCGCAGGCGGGCTGGGTTCCGTTCCTGCTCTTCCTCGCCCTGATCAGCATCAGTCTCGGCGTGCTGAATTTGCTGCCCATTCCCTTATTGGATGGTGGGCATTTGTTGTATTATGTTGTTGAAATCGTAAAGGGAAGTCCCGTTTCCGAGCGGGTCATGGAGGTGGGGCAGCAGTTCGGCATGGCCGTCCTGTTTGTACTCATGGCCTTCGCGCTTTACAACGACATGGTTCGACTCACCAGCGGCTGATCAAAAAAAGATGCGGTTCCTGTCTTCGTGCGCGTTTGCCCTGCTGCTGATGGCTGTCGCGCCCGCCCACGCCTTCGAACCCTTCGTCGTGAAGGATATCCGCGTCGAGGGCATCCAGCGCACCGATGCCGGCACCGTGTTCAGCTACCTGCCGGTCAAGGTGGGCGAGACCATGACCGAAGCGCGAGCTGCCGAGGCGATCCGCGCGTTGTATGCCACCGGGTTTTTCCAGGATGTCAGCCTGGAGGTCGATAACGGCGTGCTGATCGTGGCCGTGACCGAACGGCCGTCGATCGCGCAGGTCGATTACAACGGGGTCAAGGAGTTTCCCAAAGAGGCCATCAGCAAGGCCATGCGCGAGATCGGTCTGGTGGAAGGCCGCATCTTCGACCGTGCCCTGCTCGACCGTGCGGAGCAGGAACTCAAGAGGCAGTACGTTTCGCGCGGCAAGTATGCGGCGGTCGTCACCACCACCGTGACCCCGCTGGAGCGCAACCGCGTCGGCATCACCTTCGACGTGGTCGAGGGCGACACCGCCAAGATCCGGCAGATTTCCATCATCGGCAACAAGGCTTTCCCCGAGAAGGAACTGGTCGGGCGGCTTTCACTGTCCACGCCGGGCTGGATCACCTGGTACACCAAGTCGGACCAATATTCGCGCCAGAAACTGACCGCGGACCTCGAGACCCTGCGGTCCTATTATCAGGACCGCGGTTACGCCGAGTTCCAGGTCGAATCGACCCAGGTGTCGATCACGCCCGACAAGAAGGACGTCTACATCACCATCGGCGTCAACGAGGGCCCGAAGTACACGGTGTCCGAGATCAAGGTCGGCGGCGACACGCTGATTCCGGAAAGCGAACTGCAGAAGCTGGTCCTGGTGCGCAGCGGCGAGGTGTTTTCACGCGGCAAGATCACGCAGAGCTCCAAGCGGATCACCGACCGGCTGGGCAACGACGGCTACGCCTTCGCCAACGTCAACGTCGTGCCCGAGATCGACAAGCAGAACCAGTCCGTGGCGCTAACCTTCCTGGTGGATCCGGGCCGCCGTGTCTACGTGCGGCGTCTGAACATCAGCGGCAACACCAAGACGCGGGACGAGGTCATCCGGCGCGAAATGCGGCAGATGGAGGGGGCCTGGTTCTCCCAGGAGAAGGTCCAGCAGTCCAAGCTGCGTCTTGACAAGACCAGCTACTTCAACAACGTCGATGTGGAAACGCCCGCCGTGCAGGGCACGACCGACCAGGTCGACGTCAACATCAACGTGGTGGAGAAGCCGACGGGCAACCTCCTGCTGGGCGCCGGCTTCGGCAGTTCGGAAGGCCTGATCCTGAGCGGTGCGATCACGCAGCAGAACATCTTCGGCTCCGGCAACCACATGGGGATTTCGGTCAATACCAGCCGCCTGAACACGGTGTATTCGCTGTCGTTCACCAATCCGTACTTCACCGTCGATGGCATCAGCCGCGGCTTCGATATTTTCTACCGGAAGACCAACCCGAACACGGTCAACCTGGGCAACTACACGCTGGAAACCTACGGCGCCAACCTGCGTTTCGGTGTTCCGCTTTCCGAAACCAACGCGATCACCTACGGCATTGGCTACGAAGCGACGAACATCGGCACGGATATCTTCAGCCCGGTCAACGTGCGCAACTACGTCAATACCTTCGGTTCGGACACGACTGCGCTTCTGACCACGGTCGGCTGGAACAAGGACGGCCGGGATAGCGTGCTGTACCCGACCAAAGGCACGATCCAGCGGGCCTTCGCGGAGGTCAGCCTGCCCGGCGGCAACCTGCGCTTCTTCAAGCTGTCGTACGACCACACGCAGTATTTCCCGCTGAGCCAGGACTTCACGCTGGCACTGCGCGGCGAGATCGGTTACGGCGATGGTTATGACGACAAGCCGCTGCCGTTCTTCCGCAACTTCTACACGGGCGGCCCGACCTCCATCCGCGGCTTCTTCCCGGCGTCGGTCGGCCCGGTGAACATCGAGGGCAATCCCATTGGCGGTTCGAAAAAGCTCCTGGGCAGTGCGGAACTTTTGTTCCCCATTCCGGGCCTCACGCAGGACAAGGCCTGGCGGTTCAGCGTGTTCTCCGACACCGGCTTCTCCGGCGAAAATTACGACCTGAACCAGTTCCGCGTGTCCGCCGGTTTCGGTGTGTCGTGGATATCCCCCTTCGGACCGCTCAAGATCAGCATCGCCCAGCCCATCGTGAAGGAACCCACCGACCGTAAACAGGTGTTCCAGTTCCAATTTGGCGGGATGTTCTAACCCATGCAATATGGTGCCGGTATTCACGGTCCAGGAGTCTGACCATGCAGAAAACTTTCTCCCACGCATTTCCTGTCCTGCTCGCACTGGCGGGCGTTTTTGCCTCGACCGTGGCGGCTCAGGCCGTCGGCGCCGAACTGAAGATTGGACTGGTCAACATGCAGCGCATCCAGGTTGAATCCGCCCCGTCCGACCGTGCCGCGAAGCGACTCGAGAAGGAATTCGCCGGCCGTTCGGCCGAACTGCAGCGCATCGAAAAGCAGTTCAAGGACCTGCAGACGCAACTCGAACGCGACGGCGTGACCATGAGCGAGACCGACCGCCGCAACAAGGAGGGGGACCTCGCCAAGGTGGCGCGCGACTTTCAGCGCCTGCAACGGGAGTTCCGTGAGGACTTCAACGTCCGTCGGAACGAGGAGTTCCAAGTGCTGGCTGAGCGTTTGACGAAGGCGATCCGCCAGGTTGCGGAAGCGGAGAAGTTCGACCTGATCCTCCAGGAGGCAGTCTACGTCAGCCCGCGGCTGGATATCACGGACAAAGTGCTCAAGATCCTCTCGGCTGATAAATAGGGGCGGGCTCCTTCCGGTCCCGCGTGCACGCTCCCATGCCCGCCGTCCGCCCGTTGCGCGGCAAGCGCGCCGCACCGCGGCGATCGCCGCCTGCTCCGCGTGCTTACACCTTGCGGGAAATCACGGCCCGCCTCGGCGGAGAAGTGGTCGCGGGCGCCGCATGCCGCGTTCACGCGGTAGCGCCGCTGGAGCGGGCGGGCGCCGGCGAGATCGCGGTCGCGTCGCAGCCCCGGCAGCTTGAGCAACTCGGTGCAACCCGCGCCGCGGCCGTGGTGGTGCCGCCCGCACTGCGCGCAGGCACCGCGGGACCTTGTATCGTCACCGACAATCCCTATGCCTATTTCGCGCGACTGCTGACGCTCTTGCATCCGGAGCCGGCCGTCCGTGCCGGTGTGCATCGCGGCGCCGTCATCGAACCGGGCGCGAAGATCGCGCGCTCGGCATCGATCGGTCCCCGGGCCGTGATCGGCCGGGGGGCGGTGATCGGTGCGTGCGCGCGGGTAGCGGCGGGATGCGTGGTCGGCGCCGGGGTCAACATCGGCGCGCACACGCGCCTTTACCCCAACGTGACGGTGTATCCGGGGTGCACGCTCGGCGACCGCGTCATCGTGCATTCGGGGGTGGTGATCGGCGCCGATGGTTTCGGGCATGCGCCCGCGGACGGCGTATGGATCAAGATTCCGCAGATCGGCGGGGTGACGATCGGCGATGACGTGGAGATCGGCGCCAACACGGCGATCGACCGCGGTACGCTGGGCGACACGCTGATCGAAGCAGGCGTCAAGCTCGACAACCTTATCCAGAT
>CAZXNF010000176.1:4667-7397 GCA_964641785.1 uncultured Streptomycetaceae bacterium
GGCATAACGTTCGCATCGGCGCGCACACGGCGATCGCGGGATGCGTGGCGATCGCCGGCAGCACGCAGATCGGAAAGCATTGCCGGATCGGCGGCGCTTCCGCGATCAGCGGGCATCTGGTCATCGCCGACGGCGTCACGATTTCCGGCGGCACGACGGTGGTGAAGTCGATCGACACCGCCGGGGTCTATACGTCGCTGCCGCCGCTCCTGCCGCATCGGGAATGGCAGAGAAACACGGTTCGCATGCGGCAGCTTGAACGGCTGGTCGAACGTATCGCAGCGCTGGAAATGCGCCTCGCCAGGGAGGGGACTGAACGGTGAAAACAACCACCCCTGCAGGGGGGGCGATGGACATCCAGGCCATACTGCGGGCGCTGCCGCATCGCTACCCGTTCCTGCTCATCGACCGCGTGCTCGAATGCGAACCGGGCAAGCGCATCGTGGCCCTGAAGAACGTCACCATCAACGAGCCCTTCTTCCAGGGGCACTTTCCCGCCGTGCCCGTCATGCCCGGCGTGCTGATCATCGAAGCCATGGCGCAGGCCGCCGCCGTGCTGTGCATGCAGACGCTGCCACCGGAAACGACCCGGAACTCGCTGTTCTACTTCGTGGGCATCGACAACGCCCGCTTCAAGCGCCCGGTGACACCCGGAGACGCCTTGCATCTGGAAGCGAGCATCGAGGGCCGCTTCGTGCGCAAAATCGGCCGTTTCAAGGCGCGTGCCCTGTGCGGCGGCAAGGTCGTGTCGGAAGCGGACTTGATGTGCGCCGTCCGTCCGATCGGCAGCGGGGAGGTCGGCGCGTGAACGCCGGCGCGGGCGGTACGCCGCGCATCCACCCGACCGCGCTGATCGATCCGGCCGCGCGGCTCGCGTCCGACGTTACGGTCGGGCCGTATTCCATCATCGGCCCGCACGTCGTGGTGGGCGAGGGCACGACCATCGGCAGCCATGCCGTCATCACGGGACACACGCGCATCGGCCGCAACAACACGATCTTCCACTTCGTCTCGCTGGGCGAGGCGCCGCAGGACAAGAAGTACGCGGGGGAGCCGACGCGCCTGGAGATCGGGGACGGCAACACCATCCGCGAATTCTGCACCTTCAATACCGGCACGGTGCAGGACGCGGGCGTTACCCGCATCGGCAACGACAACTGGCTGATGGCCTACGTCCACGTCGCGCACGATTGCCAGATCGGCAACCACGCCATCTTCGCCAACAACGCCTCGCTGGCCGGGCACGTGCATGTCGGTGATTACGTGATCTTTGGCGGGTTTTCCGGCGCGCACCAGTTCTGCCGCATCGGCGCGCACAGTTTCCTGGCCATGGGCACGCTGGTCAGGCAGGACGTGCCGCCGTTTTTCATGGTGTCGGGCCATCCGCCCGCGCCGTACGGCGTCAACAGCGAGGGCCTGAAGCGCCGCGGCTTCACGCCGGAGGACATCGCGGCGATCCGCCGCGCCTACAAGACGCTCTACCGGGCCGGCCTCGGCCTGGGGGACGCGAAGCGCGCGCTGGAGACCGAGGCCGCGGACCACCCGGTGCTGCGTACCCTGCTGGCGTTCCTCGACACCGCGTCCCGCGGCATCGTGCGCTGAGCGGGCAGGGCGTGGCGACAGGCGACGGACCCACGATCGCGCTGGTGGCCGGCGAGGCCTCCGGCGATCTGATCGGCGGGCAGATCCTCGCCGCGCTGCGCGAGCGCCTGCCGACCGTCCGCTTCGTCGGCATCGGCGGGCCGCGCATGGAGGCGCAGGGGCTCGTCTCCTGGTATCCGATGGAACGGCTGGCGATCCGCGGCTACCTTGAAGTGATCCGTCACCTGCCGGGGCTCATCGCGATGCGCCGCGAGCTCAGGAAAAAGATCTTGGAGACGCGGCCCGCCGCCTTCGTCGGCATCGACGCCCCCGATTTTAATTTCGGCCTCGAGCGCGGCCTGCGGGTGCGTGGTATCCCCACCGTCCATCTCGTCAGCCCGTCACTCTGGATGTGGCGCGGTGAGCGCATCCGCAAGATTCGCCGCGCGGTGGACACCATGCTGTGCCTGTTCCCGTTCGAACCCGCGCTTTACGAACGGGCGGGCATGCGGGCGACCTTCGTCGGGCATCCGTTGGCGGAACTGCTGGAGACGGTGCCGGCCCGCGCCGCGGCGCGCGAGCAGCTGCGGCTCAAGTCTGCCGCCACGGTGATCGCGTTGCTGCCCGGCAGCCGCCAGTCCGAAGTCGCGCATCTGGCGCGGCCGCTGGTGGAGACCGCGCTGCGCATCGCGCAGGAGAAGCCGGAGACCCGCTTCCTGGTGCCGCTGGCCACGCGCGAAACGCGTTTGCTGTTCGAGCAGGCCATCTACGACTGCAACGCCCACGAGCTCTCGCTCTCCCTGCTGTTCGGACATGCGCACGCGAGCCTGGCCGCGGCCGACGTCGCGGTGGTCGCCTCCGGCACGGCAACGCTGGAGGCGGCGCTGCTGGGCTGCCCGATGGTGATTACCTACCGGATGGCGCCCGCGGCCATGCGCGCGTTGACCTTCCTGCGCCGGCCCTATCTGCCGTATATCGGCCTGCCCAATATTCTGTCCGGGGAATTCATCGTGCCGGAACTGATCCAGGAGGAGGCGACGCCGGAGAATCTGGCGCAGGCGACGCTCAACCTGCTTGCCGACAGCGGCGTCCGCGAACGGCTCGCCGAACGTTTTTCTGCCCTGCGGACGAGCCTGAAGCAGGATGCCG
>CAZXNF010000177.1:0-7395 GCA_964641785.1 uncultured Streptomycetaceae bacterium
GCCGATTACCAACATCGGGGCAGCCGAGAACGTGCCGGCCGACCGGGTCGCGGACCTGCGCGAGGAGGCACGCGCCCTGCTCGCCCGCTACGCGCAGGAGCGCCCGGCGGACCGCGTGCCGCGCTACCTGCTGCAGATGGCCCCCGAACAAAAGTATGCGCTCGTCGTGGATACCGCCCGCTCGACGCTGTTCGTGTTCAAGAACGTGAATGGCGAGCCCAAGCTGGTTTCCGACTACTACGTGTCGAGCGGCAAGAATGGCTCCGACAAGATGCGTTCCGGCGACAAGCGCACGCCGCTGGGCGTCTACCACATCACCGGCAGCCTGCCGCGCGAGCGTCTGGATGTCATGTACGGGAAGGCCGCAGAACTCTACGGCGTGGGCGCGCTGCCGATCAACTACCCGAACGAGTGGGACAAGCGCGAGGGCCGCGCGGGCCACGGCATCTGGCTGCACGGCGTGCCCTACGATACCTACAGCCGCCCCCCACGCGCGAGCGACGGCTGCGTTGCACTCACCAACCAGGATTTCGAGGCGATCGCCAAGCAGGTGCAGGTCGGTTCGACGCCGGTGATCATTTCCAGCGCCGTCGAATGGGTGCCGTCCGACACGATGCGCAAGCGCCGCGTTGACTTCATGGGCCGCTTCGAGCAGTGGCGACAAGACTGGGAAAGCCTCGACACGGAACGCTACCTCGCCCATTACGCCCCGGGCTTCTCCGCCGGCAACCAGAAGCTGGACCAGTGGTCACAGCAGAAGCGCGCGGTCAACGCGAGCAAGACCTGGATCAAGGTCAGGGCCACCGGCGTCAGCGCCTTCCTGTATCCGGGCCGCGAAGATCTTGCGGTGGTCACCTTCGAGCAGGACTACGCCAGCAGCAACCTTGAAAACAGGATGCGCAAGCGTCAGTACTGGCTCAACGAAGGCGGCGCGTGGAAGATCATCTACGAGGGTGCGGCCTAGTTTCGGGATTGGAGATTTGAAATCCCACAATGATCGTTTCAGCAGTTCACTTTTCGTTCTTATCCATAGGATAACAATATGAAATACAAGATTTTTGCATTGCTGTGCGGGCTCGTTATCAGCGCGGCTGCCGCCGCGCAGGACCCGCAGGTCGAACTCAAGACCAGCGCGGGCACCTTCGTAGTGGAGCTGTATCCGGCCAAGGCGCCGAAATCGGTCGCCAACTTCCTGCAATATGTGAAGGATGGCCACTACAACGGCACCATCTTTCACCGCGTGATCCCCGGCTTCATGGTGCAGGCGGGCGGTTTCACGCCCGACATGGCCCAGAAGCCGGTGCGGGCGCCGATCCCCATCGAGTCGAACAACGGGCTGAAGAACGACACCGGCTGGCTCTCGATGGCGCGCACCAGCGATCCCAATTCCGCCACTGCACAGTTTTTCATCAACACGACCAACAACGGAATGCTGAACTTCCCGGCGCAGGACGGCCACGGCTACGCGGTGTTCGGCAAGGTGGTCAAAGGCATGGACGTCGTGAACAAGATCTCCGGCGCGCCGACCGGCCGGCGCGGCCCGCACGGCGACGTCCCGCAGACCGCCATCGTGATCGAGCAGGCGGCGCTCGTGGCCGCAAAGCCTGCCGCCAAGAAGGAATAGAGGAACCGCATGATCAAACTGCACACCAGCCAAGGCGTCATCGGCCTCGAGCTCGATGAAGCGAAAGTGCCGAAGACCGCCGCCAACTTCCTTGAATACGTGAAGAGCGGGCACTACACGAACACCGTGTTCCATCGCGTGATCGACGGCTTCATGATCCAGGGCGGCGGTTTCACCCCCGGCATGGACCAGAAGCCGACGCGGGCAACGATCGAGAACGAGGCGAAGAACGGCCTCAAGAACGCGAAATACAGCGTGGCCATGGCGCGCACCAGCGACCCGCATTCCGCTTCCGCACAGTTCTTCATCAACCTGAACGACAACGACTTCCTCGACCACACCGCGCCCACCGCGCAGGGCTGGGGCTACTGCGTATTCGGCCGCGTGGTGGAAGGCCAGGACGTGGTGGAGAAGATCCGCAAGGTCAAGACCGGCAAGAAGGGCTTTCACGCCGACGTACCGCTGGAAGACGTGGTGATCGAGAAGGCGGAGATTGAGTGAGGAGTGAGGACTGAGGACTGAGGACTCTGGACTCAGGACTCAGGACTGAGAGGAAAGACCGGGTCCTGGAGCAACGGCGCTATCAGCCTTCCTCTTAGTCCTCCGTCCTGATCCCTCGCCTCTCCGAAAATGCATAGCATTTTCGTCTCCGACGTCCACCTTTCCGCCGCGCGCCCCGCCCTCGTCGCGCGCTTCCTCCGCTTTCTTGAAGCGGAGGCCCGCGCGGCCGACGCGTTGTACATCCTCGGCGACCTGTTCGACCTGTGGGTCGGCGACGACGATCCGGACCCGCTCAACCGCCAGGTCATCGTCGCGCTGTCCAGCCTCACCCGCGCCGGCGTTCCGGTAGCGGTCATGCACGGCAACCGTGATTTCGTGCTCGGCCCCCGTTTTGCGCAGGAAACCGGCGCGCAGTTGCTGACCGACCCCACCGTCATTGACCTCTGCGGCATACCCACCCTGCTGACGCACGGCGACACCCTCTGCACGGACGATGTCGGCTACCAGCAGGCGCGCATGCGCTACCGGCAGCCGTGGGTGCTCACGCTCGGCCTGGCCCTGCCGCGCGCCCTCCGGCTGGCGATCGGCCACCGCCTGCGCGCCAAAAGCGAGCGCACCAAACCGACGCTGGATGCGGCAATCATGGACGTCAACACCGCGGCGGTGGAGGCCGCATTGCGTCAGCACGGCTGCCTGCGCATGATCCACGGCCACACGCATCGGCCGGCGCGGCACGAACATGTGGTGGATGGCCTACGCTGCGAGCGCTGGGTGCTGGCCGACTGGTACCGGGCCGGGAGTTACCTGCGGTGCGACGCCACCGGCTGCGCGGCGGTGGCGCTGACCTGATTCCCGCGCCCGCCGGTGCAAGGACCGGCCGCGAATGGCCATATTCGCCGTCCGCTCCGGTGTCCAGTGGGCGCGCTCGTCCATGCCCGCCAACACGCTGGCTGCCCTGAACGGCCTGGCACTGGATTGCGCAGAAGGGCGCGTGCTCGGCGACGACGTCGACATTGAGGTCGCCGGCTGGGACGAGACGAACAGCCAGATCCGACCGGAGACCATCATCCGCCGGATCCGCGCCGCGGGCGGGCAAGGCCTCGTCCGCCTCGTCGGCGTGCAGACCAACCAGTATCCCGGCGCCGTCGACATCGACATCGCCCGGCCCCTGCGGGCCGCCGACATACCGGTCGCCATCAGCGGCTTCCACGTCAGCGGCTTGCCGGACATGTCGCCGAAACTGCGGGCGGCCATGGACATGGGCATCACGCTGTTCGCCGACTAAGCGGAGGTACGCCTCGCCTTCCACGCGGTGCCCAAGCTCGAAGGCCTGCACCCGCTGGAAGGCGGTCTGTTCCGACACCGGCGGCACCGCGATCGCCGCGCCGGAATGCCGATCGAAAGCATGTGGGTGTTCTACCCGCGCCGTGGGTGGTAGCGGGTCTCCAAGCACGCGCGCTTCGCGGTCCTGTACTGGCGCTACTGGCGCACCGTGAAACGCGTCGAGCGCGATGCGACGATCTACACGGATACGGCCATGACCTCGGCCCACGCCAGCGACCTCGACAACCTTGAGCTGTACCAGGCGACGGATGGCGCGAAGTCCGAAGCGGACAAACAGCGCCGCCGCCTGACCGCGACCGGGGCGTCCCGCGCCGCTAAATCAGGTCGAGACCGCGCGCCAGGTCGTCCTGGAGATCCTCGACCGCCTCCAGGCCCACCGCCACCCGCAGTAGGCCGTCGCCGATTCCGGCGGCCGCACGCGCTTCCAGTGTGATGCGGCCGTGCGTTGTCGTCGCCGGGTGCGTGATCGTGCTCTTCGTATCGCCCAGATTGGCGGTGATCGACAGCAGGCGCGTGCTGTCCACAACCTTCCACGCGGCCGCCTTGCCGCCCTTGACCTCGAAGGACACGATGCCGCCGCCGGTCTTCTGCTGACGCATCGCCAGCGCATGCTGCGGGTGCGAGGCCAGCCCGGGGTAGTACACCCGCGCGACCTTCGGGTGCTTCTCAAGCCAATGCGCGAGCGCGAGCGCCGCCACCGAATGCGCCTCCATGCGGATGCGCAGCGTTTCCAGTCCCTTCAGGAACACCCAGGCATTGAACGCGCTCATGGTCGGCCCCGCGGTGCGCAGGAAGCCTAACACCGGCGCGATCAGTTCCTCGCGCCCCAGCACCGCGCCGCCCAGCACGCGTCCCTGCCCGTCCAGGTACTTGGTCGCGGAGTGGATGATGAGGTCGGCGCCCAGTTCCAGCGGCTTTTGCAACGCGGGCGTGCAGAAACAGTTGTCCACCGTGAGGACCGCGCCCGCCTTGCGGGCGACCGCCGCCAGTGCGGCGATGTCAGAGACCTCGGTCAGCGGGTTGGACGGCGTTTCCAGGAACAGCAGCCGCGTCTTCGGCGTCACCGCCTTTTCCCACGCCGACACGTCGGTCGCGGACACAAAGCTCGTCTCGATCCCGAATTTCTTGAGGATGGTGCCGAAGAGCTGCACCGTGGACCCGAACACGCTTTGCGACACGATGACGTGATCGCCCGCCTTCAGCAACGCCATGGCCATCGCCAGAATGGCTGACATGCCCGAAGCCGTGCCGACGCAGCGCTCGGCACCCTCCATGAGCGCGAGCCGGTCCTCGAACATCTTGAGCGTCGGATTGGTGAAGCGGGAGTAGATCGGCCCCTTTTCGCGCTCGGCGAAACGCTCGGCCGCCTGCGCGGCGTTCTTGAACACGAAGCTCGACGTGAGGAACAGCGCCTCGGAATGCTCGCCGAACTGGCTGCGTTCGATGCCGCCCCGCACCGCCAGGGTGTCCAGCCGCAATGCTTGTTCGCTCATATCGGTCGTCCGGAAAAAGAAAAACCCGGTCAGCTTGTAGCTAAACCGGGTTTCCCTCGCTTTAGCCGCATTTTTTTGTCTCCGGAACCCTGAAAGAAACGAGGTTCCGTGGCGCCCGCAAGCTGATCCTCAAATCGGCGCAAGGTGGAGATTACCGGCTCCGCACCGGAATTGTCAAAAACCGTCCGCTCAGTCGGCGATCTCCAGGTTGAGATCGAGCTGAGTGGCCGCTTCGCGCTCGTCAGCGGCGGCGGCCATGCGGCGGCTCGCCTCCACGCCCGCGAGGTATTCGGACGTGATGTCACCCGTGATATAGCGGCCGCTGAAACACGAATCCTCGAAACTGGTCACCGCCGGATTGACGCTGCTCACGTCCGCGGTCAAGGCGGAGAGATCCTGATAGATCAGCTGATCGGCGCCGATCTCACGCGCGATTTCCTCATCGGAACGGTCGGTGGCGATCAGTTCCTCCCGCGTCGGCATGTCGATGCCGTAGACGTTGGGGTAGCGTACCGGCGGCGCGGCGGACGCAAAGAACACCCGGCGGGCACCCGACTCGCGCGCCATCTGCACGATCTCGCGGGAGGTGTTGCCGCGCACGATGGAGTCGTCCACGAGCAGCACGTTCTTGCCCTTGAACTCCATGCCGATGGCATTCAGTTTCTGGCGCACCGACTTTCGGCGGGTACCCTGGCCCGGCATGATGAAGGTGCGGCCAATATAACGGTTCTTGATGAAGCCCTCGCGGTAGCCGATGTTCAGCCGGTTCGCCAGCTGCATCGCGGACGGGCGACTGGAATCGGGAATCGGGATCACGACGTCGATGTCGAGGTGGCCGTACTCGCGCTTCATCTTTTCAGCGAGACTCTCGCCCATGCGCAGCCGTGCCTCGTACACCGAGATGCCGTCGATCACCGAATCGGGCCGCGCGAGGTACACATACTCGAACAGGCAGGGGTTCAGCGTCGGGTTCTCCGCGCACTGCTGGCTGAAGAAGTTGCCTTCGTCGTCGATGAAGATCGCCTCGCCGGGGGCCACGTCGCGCACCACCCGGAAGCCGAGGGAATCGAGGGCCACGCTTTCAGACGCCACCAGATACTCCGGACCGCGTTCCGTGTCCATCACACCGAAGACCAGCGGCCGGATGCCGTACGGGTCGCGGAAGGCAAGCAGTCCGTAGCCGGCGATCATGGCCACGATGGCGTAGGCGCCGCGGCAGCGCCGGTGCACGCCGGACACCGCCTTGAAGATGGTCGCGGGATCCAGCTTGTAGTTGGTGGCCGCTTCCTGCAGTTCGTGCGCGAGCACGTTCAGCAGCACCTCGGAATCCGAATTGGTGTTGACGTGGCGCAGGTCCTGGCGGAACAGATCGCGCTTGAGCTCGTCGGTGTTGGTCAGGTTGCCGTTGTGCCCGAGGACCAGCCCGAATGGGGAATTCACGTAGAAAGGTTGCGCCTCCGCTGCCGCCGACGCCGAGCCGGCCGTCGGATAGCGGCAATGCGCGATGCCGGTGAAGCCCGGCAGCGCGCGCATGTTGCGGGTGCGGAACACGTCGCGCACCATGCCGCCGCCCTTATGCATGTGGAAGGCGGGCCCCTGGGCGGTGACGATGCCCGCGGCGTCCTGCCCGCGGTGCTGGAGGACCAGCAGGCCGTCATAGAGGATCTGGTTGACGGGGCTGGTGGCGACGACGCCAAGGATGCCGCACATGGTCGGGGTCCGTTTCCTGTAGATCTATCGATACTTGATGCGGTCGCGCAGTTCGGCCGGCAGATGGCCGGCCACCACCAGCGCCGCGGATTCGAAGGGCGGCGCGAGCATGGCGTTCTTCCAGAAAGGCTCGCGCGGAAACACCGTCAGGCCCGCGATCAGCACCACAATCAGCACCATGACCAGCCCGCGGGCGAGGCCGAACACCGCGCCCAGCAGCCGGTCGATGAGGTCAAGGCCGGCTTTCTTGATCAGCATGCCGAGCAGCATGGCGATGATGCCGCCGACGATCAGAAAGACCAGGAACAGCAGCAGCATCGCGGCCAGCAGGCGCAAGGTCGGGTCGGCGCCGCCCATCGGCAAGCGCGGTGCGACATCCGCCGCCAGCAGCGGCGCCCCCACGAAGGCGATCACCCACACCGACAGGGACAGCAGTTCGCGCAGGAAGCCGCGCCAGACGCTCAAGGCGACCGAGAGGAACATCACCGTCAGGACGCCGAAATCGAAGGCCGTCATTCACGCGGCGGGTGCGTTCATTGGGTGGTGACGTTGCCGGGCATGCCCTGGCCTTTCAGCTTGTCGCGGGCGGCTTCGGCGGCGGCGCGCGTCACGAACGGGCCGGCACGCACCCGCACGACCGGGCCGGACGCCGTCGGCACGCTTTCGGTGTAGGCCGCGTAGCCGGCAGACGTGATCTGGGCTTTCATGGCCTGGGCCTTGGCC
>CAZXNF010000178.1:0-5480 GCA_964641785.1 uncultured Streptomycetaceae bacterium
GGCCGGGACAGTTCCACGGCGGTCTTGGTCAGGTTCTCCCACGGGCGGCGTCCGAACGAGAAGTCGCCCGCTGCGATGAACTGGCCGGCCACCAGCGCGACCAGCACCACGTAGCCGGCGAGGTACCAGGCCAGCCGGCGCCCGGCCCATCCGCGCGACATGCGCCTACTTCACCGGTTCAAGCTTGCCGGACTCGAGGCCGGCGTCACGGATCGGCTTGTAGTACGCGTTGTCCTTGCTGACGAAGCCGGTGTAGCGCGCGGGCAGCAGTGCGGGGTTGGCCTTGAGTGCAGGCCCTACCTCGTCCAGCGCCTTGCGCAGCCGCGCGACGAAGGCTTTGTCCTTGGCCAGGGCGGCGCTGACGGCAAAGGCATCGTTGGGCAGCGGGGCCGAGGTCCAGAAGATCTTGCTGTCCTCGGCCTTGATCAGGCCTTCCGCGATCATCGCGTCGCGATTGCGGTTGTAGTCGGCGCCAGCGTCGAGTTCCCGGCGCGTGACCTGGATCTCGATGGCCTGGTGCTTGGTATAGAGCACCTTGCCGAGGAATTTCTCGGGGTCGAGGCCCATCTTCTGGAACTGGTGCGTAGGGATCAGGTAACCGGAGGTCGAGCCCTTGTCGCCGAAGGCGAAGCTCTTGCCCTTGAGGTCCTCGATGCGGGTGATGCCACTCTGCGGGTGAGTGATCATGATGGCGAAGTACTCGGGCTTGCCGTCGTACAGGATCGTCGACACGGCCTGCGCGCCGGCCTGGTGGTTGGCCAGCACGTAGCCCCAGGGCCCCATCAGTGCGAGGTCGGTCTCGCCGTTCGCGAGCGATTTCGCCAGACCTTCCCAGGTGTCCACGGTGCGCAGCACGACCTTCCGGCCGAGTTGTTTTGCCAGATGGTCGGCCAGCGGCCGGTAGGTCGCGTCGTTCTTGTCCTTGTCCGGCTGGAACAGGCCCACGCCGAACTGCAGCGGGCCCGGTTGCGCGAAAGCGGCGGTGGCGGTGAGGAGGAGGGCGCCGGCCAGCGCCAGCAGGGTGCGTAGCTTCACGGAAAACTCCGTTAGGAAAGGGGATGGTCGTTCAAGCGCCGAGCGCGCCGCCGCAGCTGGAGCCCTGCCCGGCGGTGCAGCCGTAACAGTGGTCCCGCACGACGATGGGGTGGTTCGTGAGGTCGTGGCCGATCAGTTCCTTCAGGTGCGTCTTCGGGCGCGGGCCCGCCAGCGGCAGGCCCAGCATCTGGTTGAAATCGCAGTCGTAGACGTAGCCCTGCCAGTCCACCGACAACAGCGTGCGGCACATCACCGACTCCAGGTTTTCGGGTTGATACGCATCCTTGAGCAGCGTCATGTACTCCTCGAACTGGCCCTTGGACACGAGCATGGACCCGAAGCGCTGGATCGGCATGTTGGTCAGGACGTACAGGCGGTTGAAACGGATGCCATGGTCGGCGCCGAGCCGGGCGCGGTAATCGGCTTCCAGCGGCCCCTGCGCGGGCGGCAGGCTCGGCCCCTGCGGGTTGTAGACGAGGTCGAGCGTGAGGCCGGAGTCCGGCGCGCCGTAACCGAGGGTGTTCAGGTGCTGCAGGCCGCGGATGCTCGATTCATACACGCCCTTGCCGCGCTGGCGATCGACCAGTTCTTCGGTGTAGCAGGGCAGGGACGCCACGACTTCGGCGCGGTGCGCGGCAAGGAATCCGGCGAGGTCTTCCTGCCCGGGCTCCTCCAGCACCGTCAGGTTGCAGCGGTCCATGACGTGCACGCCGAGGTCGGTCATGGTGGAGACGAGGTCGCGGAAGTGGGGATTCAGTTCCGGCGCGCCGCCGGTCATATCCAGTGTTTTCACGCCGGCGGCCTGCACGTAGGCGATGATTTCGTTCACCGTCTCGCGCGTCATCACCTCGGTGCGGGTGGGCCCGGCGTTGACGTGGCAGTGCAGGCAGGACTGGTTGCACTTGTAGCCGAGGTTGACCTGCAGGGTCTCGAGGCGACGGCGGCGAATGGCGGGAAATCCCGCGCGGTCGAGGCGGGGCAGCGTGGCGTGCATCTGTCGACGTTCCTTTTGTCAGGGCTGTCTATTTTGTCTTGGATTCCGCGCGGGCGGGCAGCCTGCGTGGCTATTTCAGACCGATCGCACGGTCGATCGAGAGGGGGCCGGCGCCGCGGCCGATCAGATAGAGCATCAGCGCGGCCCATGACAGGTGCGTGGGCCAGGCATCGGGATACACGAAGATCTGGATGACGGCGGTCATGCCGAGTAGGGCCAGCGCCGACAGCCGGGTGCACAAGCCGAGCACCAGCAGGATGGGGAACAGGTGTTCCGCGTACGTCGCCATATGCGCGGCGAACTCGGGGGGCACCAGCGGCACCTTGTATTCCTCGCGAAAAAGTGCGTAGGCGCTGTCATTGACCGTGAGCAGGCCGTCCACTTTGGTCCTGCCCGACAGGAAAAATATCGCGGCCAGGCTGCCGCGCGCGGCGAGCGCGAGCAATCCATGGCTGACCAAGGCCGTCAGGCGGTCGGCGATGCCGTTCCAGGCCCCGAGCAGGCCGGCCAAGGGCATCGTGCGGTCGTGTGCGTTCGCATCGTTCATGGTGATGTCTCCAGAAATTGCAGATTCTGATTCGGTGTCAGATTGAGGTGATGCCCGCTAGGGCGCCGGCTTCGAGCAGCGCCTGCATGATTCCGGCAAGATCAGCGTCGTGTTCCGACCGCAATGCCGCCGCTGTAGCCTGGGCTGCCGTTGCGCCGGCGGCACAGGCATCGAGAAACGCGCAACCGGCCCGGCCGAGCGCCCGCCACCGTACCGCCTCGCGCGGACGCGACAATAGCGCACCTTCGGCACACCAATCGAACGCGCCGTCAGGGCTATCTCCGGCGCGGTTGCGCGACCAGATCGTGTAGATCGGGCACTCGGCGAACCATCCCCAGCGCGCGGCCGGATGCGGGTGCAGGAGGATGGATGCGAGTTTCTCCGGCGACAGTGCGGCCACGACCGCCGGGTCCAGCGGTGCTGCATCGGCGGCAGTGTGTGCTTCGGTCCAGTAGCCGTCGAGGCGCGCAACGCCGGGGAGATACGGCAGCTCCGCTGCCGGCGGAAAGCGCGCGAGAAAGTCGGCGAAATTATTTCCGTAATGCAACAAGGTCGGTTGCGCAGGCGGCGTCTCGCGCACGTAAATGGCGGCAGCGGCGCGGAACCATTCCTCGCCGGTCAGTCGCGCTACTGCGGGGAAATTGGCCTGCAGTGCATCGATACAGCCCTTCATCACCGTGTTGCGGTACACCGCAAACGCGGGCTGTGCCGCGAGCGCGGCCAGGTCCGGATCGGGTGGTGCATCGGGGTCGAGCAGCAAGCGCACGAACCCGTCCTGAAACTGTGCGAGCGGGTCCGTGGGGACGGGTTGCATTACGCCGCCTGGGCAATCGGCGCGCGCAGCACCGCCTCGGCGCGCTGGCGTTCGGCGAACAGCGTGGTGAACGCGGGCAGCTTGTCGTCGCGCTCGATCAGCGCGGGGCGCGGGCCGCTGCGGCGGATCAGCCGCTCAAACAGCTTCCAGACCGCCGGTGCCACCGGCGCGTCGTGGGAGTCCACCAGCAGGGAGGCCCCCAGGTTGGCGTCCGTCGAGTGGCCCGCGAGGTGGATTTCCATGATGAAGTCGGTGGGGAATCCGTCAAGGTAGTCCTCGGCGGAATATCCGAGATTGTTCGCGCTGACGTAGACATTGTTGATGTCGAGCAGCAGGCCGCAGCCGGTACGGCGGGAGAGTTCGGCCAGAAAATCGGTCTCGCTCCAGGTGTGACCGTCGATGTGCAGGTAATGGGCCGGGTTCTCGATCGCGATCCGTCGCCGTACGGCGTCCTGGGTCAGCGCGATGTTGGCGGCAATGCGTGCGAGCGTTGCGCTGGTGCGGCGGAAGGGCAGCAGATCGGGGAAGTAGGCGCCGCGCCACGACGACCATGCCAGATGCTCGGATACCAGTGTGGGCTCCAGGCGGCCCACCAGATCGGCAAGGCGCGAGAGGTGCCCGGCATCCGGCGCAGCATCCGCGGCCAGTGACAAGGCGACGCCATGAAGGGACACCGGGTGCGCTGCGCGGATGGCCTCGATCCAGGCGAGGCGCGGGCCGCCGGCGACCATGTAGTTTTCGGGATGTACTTCAAACCACACCCCCGCCGCCGGACAGGCGAGCGCCGCATCGTAGTGCTGCGGTTTCAGGCCGAGTCCGGCGGTGAGGGGCGTGATCATGACCGCGAACGGAGGCTCAGGACTTGATGACGGCGAGGGCGCCCATGCCTTTGGGCGTCTTCATCGTCGTGCAGGTGCCCTTGGGCACGTTCTTCCAGGCGTTCCCCTGATAATCCACCTTCGAGGTGCCCGCGCAGGTCGTGCCGGGGCCGGCGGCGCAATCGTTCTTTCCGGCCATCGAAACGCCGTAGCATTTTTCCATGGCGGCGGACTTGTCCTGGGCGACTGCAGCGCCCGAGGCAAGGGCCGCAAGGGCAACGGCGGTAACAGCAAAGGCATGCGATTTCATGAATGAACTCCTGTATAGGTCTGTTGGAAGGGGGGGGTAGGTCGGCCGTCCGGCCCTGCACAGCGTCGAGTGAGCAGGACGGTCTGGAGGTAGTTCGCCCGCGAATGGGAAATAGTTACAAGGTGAGGCACAATGTTTCGTAACTCATTGTTTGCAATTCGATACCGCAGTGGGAGTGCCGGCAGCCGACGCCCGTCGCCGCCAGCTTTCCCATCACTGCTCGCGCTCCGCTGTAACCATTCGATCTCCGCCAACGAACTTGTAGTGCAGACCATTTGATGAGCGTTACCGAAGCCCGGCTCAGAGACTGTTTTCTCCGCGGTCTCGCCGGCGAGTCGACGGCTTATCATGCATTTCTGCAGGAGTTGAGCGTGCATCTGCGCGCTTTCCTCCGGCGGCGGCTTTCCCGCCTGCCGGACGAAGTAGAGGACCTTGTGCAGGAGACTTTGTTGGCGGTTCACAACCAGCGCCATACCTACGATGCCGGCCAGCCGCTGACCGCCTGGGTGCATGCGATCGCGCGTTACAAACTGGTGGACCTGCTGCGTCGGCGCGCAGGGCGCGACGCGCTTAACGACCCGCTCGACGACGACATTGACCTACTGGCGGGCTCGGACACCGAAGCCGCGGATGCGCGGCGCGATCTGGCCAAACTGCTCGCGCGGCTGCCGGACAAGCAGCGGCTCCCGATCATGCACATGAAGCTGCAGGGACTGTCGGTCGCCGAGACCGCGCGCGCGACCGGCCTGTCCGAATCCGCGGTCAAGGTGGGTGTCCATCGCGGGTTGAAGGCGCTGGCGATCATGATCCGGGGTGGGCCATGAAGACGGACGAACTGGTTGCGATGCTGGCGAGCAGTGTGGAAGCCGTTCCGCTACATTCGTCGGAGCGACGCCATGCGATCGCGTTGGCATGCGGCCTGCCGGTTGCGCTGGCGCTGATGGTGGTTTTCATCGGCGTGC
>CAZXNF010000178.1:5490-7380 GCA_964641785.1 uncultured Streptomycetaceae bacterium
GCCCGATATCACGGAAGCCGTGGCGCTGCCGATGTTCTGGATGAAACTTGCGTTCCCCGCGGTGTTGCTTGCAGGCGGAGCCTTTGCCGCGATCCGACTTTCCCGGCCGGGTGGCCGGATGGGTGTTACCGCCGTGGCGCTCGCCGCCCCGGTGCTGGCGATATGGCTGCTCGCGGCGGTCACTTTGGCGGGCGCGGCGCCGGCTGAGTACGGTCTGCTGATCTTTGGCCAGACCTGGGCGGCCTGCCCGTTCATGATCGCGCTGCTGGCGGTCCCCTTGTTCGTTGCCTTGATCTGGGCCATGCAGGGTCTGGCGCCGACGCGACCGGCGCTCGCCGGGGCGGTCGCCGGGCTCGTGGCCGGCGCCGGTGGCGCTCTCGTTTATGCGCCGCACTGTCCTGAGATGGCGGCGCCGTTTCTCGGCGCTTGGTACGTGCTTGGCATGGCGATCCCGGCGATCGCCGGCGCACTGCTCGGCCCGCGTCTGCTGCGCTGGTAGTTTCCACAAAGGGGATGGCGATGTGGCATTGGCTGGTGGCGAACTGGGGTTGGCTCCTTGGCGGCATGTTGTTTGGGGGCTACTTCGTCGTCTACGTGCTGGCCATACGGCACCAGCAAGCCAGCGGCCGTGGGGGGGCACGGTTGCCTTGCGATCGGTGCTGAGCGGTGATGGCTGCGCGTGCGGGTTGTGCGGGGCCGCAGCGCGCACGTATTTGATGAGGGCGCCAAGCGATTTCAACCCCGCCTTCAACGCGCAACTGGGCTTTTCATGAACCCCTCCACCCGTCCCAACCCGCGTCTGGACCCTTTACCGCAAGGCGCCACGCCGGAATTGCAGGAAGCGCTCCAGACCTGCGTGCTGGCGCTGGGCTTCGTCCCCAACAGCGTGCTGATCATGCAGCGCAAGCCAAGCTCAGTCAGGCCCTGTCCCAGCTCGCCGCCGCCGTAGGGATCCCGAGGGTGAGGTCGCCGTTTCCTTCAAGCGCATGCTGGCGCACGTCGCCAGCCGTGCCCATGGCTGTTTTTACTGCCAGGCGCATACCGCCGGGGCGTCGAGGACCGCAAACTTGAATCCGTGCGGGCGTATCGCACCAGCCCCTTGTTCTCGGATGCCGAACGTGCGGCGCTCGAAGTCGCGATCGCGGGGGCTGCGCAGCCCAATGCGGTGACCGACGACCTGTTCGCGGACCTCAAACGCTACTGGTCCGACGGGCAGATCGTCGAGGTCGTCGGTGTCATTTCGCCGTTCGGCTTCATGAATCGCTGGAACGACACCATGGCGACGCCGCTGGAGGACGAGCCGATGGAGGTGGGCGAAAAGCATCTCGCGCGCAGTGGCTGGCAGGTTGGCAAACTCCGGCGCTGACCGGGCGCGCAATCAGACCCTGCAGTCCAGCATTGACCGCAAGGCCCTGATTACGCTATTGTTTCGACTCCTCCCGAAGCACCTCCCCCGATGCCAAAATCCAGCAAAGCCTCCGGCTCGCCCGGCGCTGCGCCCACTTCCTTTGAAGGGGCGCTTTCCGAACTGGAATCCATCGTCGCCGGCATGGAAGACGGCGAACTCGCGCTCGAGCAGTCCCTCGTGGCCTACCGCCGTGGTGCGGAACTCCTGAAGTACTGCCAGGCGCAGCTTGCCGATGCCCAGCTTCAGATCAAGGTGCTCGAGGGCGATACCCTGAAGCCCTTCGCCGGTGCCGACGACCCCGATTGATTTCCAGGACTGGGCGCACCAGCACCAGGCCCGCATCGAATCCGCGCTCGCCCGCTGGCTGCCGCCACGCGAAATTGCGCCGGCGCGTCTGCACGCGGCGATGCGCTACGCGGTTCTGGGCGGCGGCAAACGTGTGCGTCCCCTGCTGGCCTACTCCGCCGGCGAGCTCGCCGGCG
>CAZXNF010000179.1:0-6328 GCA_964641785.1 uncultured Streptomycetaceae bacterium
AGATCCGCTGGGGGATGATCGCCGCCGATACGGAGCGCGGGCCGGCGCGCTTCGCTACGCTCGTCCGCGCGCTCCGTATCGGCGGCGATCATCCCCCAGCGGATCTGGCTCGCGGTGCTGCTCGCGGCGAGTGCGGCGTGTTCGGACGCATCGAGCAAGCCCGGATGGCGGTCGGCGAGTTCGGCGGCCAGCCCCGGCGCGCCGAGACGTGCCAGCGTCTGTGTCCTGCCGCGCAACGCAGCGCGATGGGTCGGGTCCCGCGCGAGGATGGCCTGCCAGGCAGCGAGCGCGCCGAAGTCATCACGCCGTGCGGTGGCGATTTCGGCAGCGGCCTGCAGCACATCGGTCCGCTGCGGATGCTGTGCGCGCAGGCCGGCCACGATCGCGCCAGCCGCGTCGGGCTTGCCCGCGTCGGCGAGCGTCAGCGCGAGCCCGATCTGCGGCTCCACGCGATCAGGCGCACGCGTCATCGCCCCGCGGTACAGCGATTCGGCCAGATCGTACCGCTGCAAGCGCCGGGCCGAGCCGGCCAGTCCCTCCAGAACGTAAGCCGACGCGCGCGCGCGGTCGATCCTGTCGAGCAACGTGAGCGCCGCCGCGTGATGCCCGGCCCAGCCCAGCACGACCGCGTAGTCGCCCAGCACGTCCTAGCGTTCCGGCGTACGCTCGATCAGCGAGCCCAGCGTATCGAGCGCAATTTCGAGCTAGCCCGCCCGCGCGTCAATAACGGCCTGCCGGTACAGCACCTCCGTCGTTGCGTCGCCGACGTCGGCACCGCTTGCCGGGCACCCGTACGCGGCCAGCACGAGGCACATCACCGCCCCCAATCCTGAAAGTCCCTTGGTATGCATGACGCGTGCTTTATGGAAGAGACAGCGTGCAGCTTAAGGAAACGGCAATGCCAGCTCTGTGCGTTATCGAACAGAGGGGGCGGCACGGGGCCACGTGGCACGCGGTTCCGGTGAGGTCCGGACTGGCATTGGGGGGTATGTTCGACAACGCACCGACACTTGCACCAACGGCGGGCACCATGGCGCATCAAAAATCTTGCCGGTTACTGCGACATTACCGCGCGCATTGCAAAGGAAAGCCCACATGCTTTATGCCATTGTCGTCGTCCTCGCCGTCCTCTGGCTGCTGGGCCTCGTAACCTCCTACACCATGGGCGGACTCCTCCACATCCTGCTCGTGATCGCGGTCGTCGTCGTCCTGTTGCGGGTCATCAGTGGGCGGAGCGCTACATGAGCCGTCAACGTACCGACGCAACCATGCCCGCCGCCAGGAAATCCGCATGATCAGGATCGCGGTACTCGCGCTGCTGGCCGGGGGCACCCTGCTGCTCGGCTTCGGCGCCTACGCCATGGACGGGGTCGCTTACGACGTTTCCCGGTTCTTTAGCGCCGCGCCGACGAACCGCGCGGTCGGGATTCTGGTGGTTGGTATATTGATGCTCGTCGCGGGCGTTGCGGGTCTGTTGCCCATTTTCAGAAAGACCTGAACGCTGCGAGCCGCTGCGCCGGGCCCACACCCGGACGGGGGCGCCGTGCACCCCACCGCACGTCATACGTCATGCGAGGCCATTGATGGTCCGGATCAAGCTCTTCATCGAACTGCAGTACGAGATCGCCGGTGACCCCGGCGATTTCATCTTCAACATCCACGCCGCACGGACGCCCCGCCAGACCGTGGTGGCGGAGAACTTCCAGGTCAGCCAGCCGGTGGAGGTGTCCCTGTTCGACGGACCCGCGCATGGCAACCGCTACGCGCGCCTGCGCGCCGAACCGGGCCCCCTGAACGTGCGCTATGACGCCACGCTGGAAATCGCGCACCACATCGTGTCGCCGGACAGCATCGAGGAGGTGCCCATCGCCCACTTGCCGCCGGACGCGCTGGCCTATATCTATCCCAGCCGCTACTGCCAATCCGACCGCCTGCAACAGCTCGCGCGTGCGGAGTTCGGCGGCCTGCGGCAGGGTTACTGGCGGGTACGGGCGATTCAGGACTGGGTGCACCGCAGGACCCGCTTCGTGTCGGGCAGTTCCAACGCCACGACCTCTGCGGTCGATACCCTGGTCGAACAGGTCGGCGTTTGCCGCGACTTCGCCCACCTGATGATCGCGCTGTGCCGGGCGCTCAACATCCCCGCGCGCTTTGTTACCGGCATCGACTACGGTTCGAATCCGTCCTTCGGTCCGACGGATTTCCACGCCTACGTGGAAGCCTTCCTCGGCGACCGGTGGTATCTGTTCGACGCCTCGGGCATGGCGCTGCCGATGGGACTCGTGCGCCTCGGCACCGGGCGCGACGCCGCGGACGCTTCGTTCGCGACCATCTTCGGCGCGGTCAAATCGATGGCGCCGGTGCTCGGCGTTGAAGGCGTCGCCGACGCAGCCAACGGCATCGTCCTGCCCTACGCCTGCGTGGAGGCGCTCTCCACCGACGGTGAACCGCCCGCAGCGCGCCCGACGACCTAGGCGGCGCCGGCCGGCATCCGCACCTCGAGTTGCGGAAACGGAATGACGATGCCGCGCGCGCGGAAGGTCTCCAGGATCGCGCGGTTAGTGGCGCTCATGACCGCCTCGTAGTCGGGCACCTTGACCCAGGGCTTGACGCTCAGGGTCACGCTGGAATCCGCGAGGCGGGACAATATGGTCACGGGCGCCGGGTCCTGCAGCACGCGGGCATCGGCGTGCTGGATTTCGTCGATCAGGCGCAGGTCGAGGTTCACGTCCGCATCGTAGGCCACGTAGGCCACGGCGACCGCGAGGCTGAGCTGCCGCAGGGCGCCGTAGTTGTGCAGGATCTCGCCGACGATCTTGCGGTTCAGCACCACCACTTTCGAGCGATCGTAATGCCCCAGCGTGGTGCTGAACAGGCTGATGTCCTGCACCTCGCCCTCCTCGTGGGCGATGGAGATGTAATCGCCGACGTGAAACGGCCGCGTGAAGATGATCGTCAGCCCGGCGACGGTGTTGCCGAGAATGCCCTGCATCGCGAGCGCGATGCCCGCGCCCGCCACGCCAAGACCCGCAATCAGCGGCACCAGTTCGACGCCCAGGTTCTGCAGCGCCATGATGCCGAACAGGACGATGACCACGATAGGCGAAATGCGCACGAGCAGCGCGCGCACCGACGGATCGAGCTTCAAGCGAAGCAGCAGGCGGTCGAAGCCGCGGCCCACCCAGCGCCCGGCCAGATAGCCGGCGAACAGGATGAGCAGGGCCACCACAGCTTCGGCCCGAACTTGATCGCCGTGTCGATGACGGATGACTTGACCTGATCCAGCGACTGCAGGTGATTGTCCATGCGGGTTTCCGGAGTCAATTGAGGGCGACCCGCCGATTCTATAAACCCGCCGCCGCGAGGCCAAGCGATAGGGCCGGGTGTAGTCCGGCTGCTTGCTACAATCGCGCCGCTTTCCCCACCCCGAGGAAGACCCGCCATGCACAAACCCGTCCGCCGCATCGTCACCGGCCACGACACCGCCGGCAAAGCCATCGTCATCGAAGACCGCACAGCACCCACCGTGCGCACCGTCGAACTGCGCGGCGGCCTGACGATGACGGAGCTGTGGATGACGGACACGATGCCGGTGAAGATCGATGCACCGGACCCGAGCCCGCAGATGAAAACCCTGCAGCCGGTCGCCAACGGCAACAATTTCCGCATCGTGCGCTTCCCGCCGGAGAGAACCTTTATTCACACTCTGACGGCCGACAAGGCACGCGCGGCGTTCGGCGCGGTCGGCTCGGCGGAAGTTTCCCAGCACACCGATAACGTGCGCCACCCGCTGATGCACCGCACGCAGACGGTGGACTACGGGATCATTCTCGAAGGGGAAATCTGGCTGGTGCTGGACGACTCCGAAGTGCTGTGCAAACAGGGCGACGTCATCATCCAGCGCGGCACCAACCACGCTTGGAGCAACCGCTCGGACGCGGACTGCGCGGTGGCCTTCATCCTGATTGACGGCGTGTACGACAACCCGCCGCCGGGGGCTGCGCATTGACCGCAAAAAAAGCGGGATTGGGGATTGGGGATTAGGGATTGGAGATCAACCGCCAAGGCCCACACCGAGCCCCCGGTTTCGGTTTCAAATCCCCAATCCCAAATCTCTAATCCCGGAAGTTGGCTACTGCGGTGTGAGACCGGCGACCTGCACGACGCCGCCCCACTTCGCCAGTTCCGCCTTCAGGTAGCGAGAGAACTCCACGGGCGTATTGCCGTGCGGATCGAGCCCCTGCGCGGCGAGGCGCTCGCGCACCTGTGGCTCGCGCAGGACTGCGGCCGTGTCCGTGTGCACCTTGTTGAGCAGCGGCGCGCTGACGCCCGCCGGCAGCAGCATGCCGTACCAGGTGGTGTATTCGTAACCCGGCAACCCGGCTTCGGCGGCCGTCGGCAGTTCGGGGACCGAAGGCACGCGCTGCGCGCCCGTGACGGCAAAGCCCTTGAGTCGCCCGGACTTCACCTGCGGCAGCGCCGTGGCCATATTGGTCACCATGAACTGGATTTCGCCGCCCAGCAGCGCGGTCATCGCCAGCCCCGCGCTCTTGTAGGGAACGTGCAGCGCCTTGGCGCCCGCCGCCATGAGAAACTGCTCGTTCGCCAGATGGCTGGCCGTACCAGCCCCCGCGGAGCCAAACGCCAGCTTGCCCGGCTGCGCCTTCATGACCGCGATCAGTTCCTTGAGCGTTTTCGCGGGCACCGCCGGGTGCGCTGTGATGATGGAAGGCTGGCTCGCGAGCAGCGTCACCGGCTGGAAATCGCGGATGATGTCCACCGGCTGGTCGCGGTAAAGGGCCGGGCTGATGGCCATGGTCGAACTCGACACCAGCACGGTGTAGCCGTCGGCTACGCTCTTGCCGACGATCGCGTTGCCGATGTTGCCCCCCGCGCCGGGCCGGTTGTCCACCACGACAGACTGGCCCCAACGCTCGGTGAGCCCGAGCGCCACGATGCGGCCGACGATGTCGCTGCCGCCGCCGGGCGCCAGCGGCACGACCATCCGCACCGGCTTGACCGGAAACTCGGCGCGGCCGGCAGCGCCCGCCCCTTGGGCCGACGCGTGCAGTGAAAGGCCTCCGGCCGCAACGGCCAACATCATCAATCCGGACCGGTATAGTACGCGCATGGATTCCCCGCAATGACACCGGCCGCGGCAGCGCGGCCGGTTATTGCAGTTAAGTTACCGCGGCAAAGTTGCGCTTTCATTACAAAACACCACCGACCTCGATCCGGCAACCGCTGACGCGGCGCGGGAGCCCTGCCTGACGTGACCGTGGCTTCTCCGCCGAAGACCGTGAACGGTCCGTTTACTCCGGCTTGACCCCGAGCGCCTTCACAACCTTCGCCCAGCGCGCGATCTCGTCGCGCACGAAACGGGCGAACGCCTCGGGCGAGCTGGGTGCGACATCCGCGCCAAGCGCGGTAAGCCTGGCGGCGATGTCCGGATTGCGCAGGACCTTGGCGGTCTCGGCGTTAAGACGGGTGACGATCTCGCGCGGCGTGCCGGCCGGCGCGAACAACCCGAACCACAGGGTGACCACGTATCCGGGCACGCCCGACTCGCTGACCGTCGGCACATCGGACAATTGCGGCGACCGCTGCTCGCCGGTCACCGCGATCGCGCGCAGACGGCCGGACTGCACGTGGGGCAACGCGCCGGGAAATCCGAGCGAGGCGAGCTGGATATTTCCGGCGATGAGGTCGGTCACGACCGCGCCCGCGCCCTTGTAAGGAATGAACGTCATCCGGATCCCCAACAGTTCCATACCGAGATGGTTGGGCGAACCGGTGTTCGCACCGTAGTTGAGCTGGCCGGGCCGCGCCTTGCCGAGCGCGAGGAGTTCCTTCACGGACTTCACCGGCAGGGAGGGATGTACGGCGAGGATGCTCGGAAAGATCGCCCCCTGCGTCACGGCGGCGAGGTCCCGGGCCATGTCGTAGGGCAGCTTCTGGTAGAGGCTCATGCCGATCGCCTGCGGCGAACCAGCGATCAGCAGCGTGTAACCGTCCGGCGGCGCTTTCGCCACGAGTTCCGAGCCGATATGGCCGCCGCCGCCCGAACGGTTATCCACGACGACGGACCGCCCCAGGCTCTCGGTCAGTCCGGGCGCCAGGAAACGCGCGAGCACGTCGGCGGAGCCCCCGGGCGCGAGCGGCACGACGAGGCGGATGGCCTTGCTCGGATACTCCTGCGCGGCGACTGCGGCTGGCAGCGCGGCGCAGCAGCAAACGGTGAGACGGACCAGTGCCTTCACGATCTTCCTCCCGGGAGTGGCGTATTAATCGAAGTCGTAGCGGCGACGGGGATTGTCGAGCAGGATCT
>CAZXNF010000179.1:6338-7366 GCA_964641785.1 uncultured Streptomycetaceae bacterium
GCAGGATCTTCCGCTGAACGCCGGGATCGTCAGCCCACAGCGACAGAACATCGAGGAGGTCGCCGTCGTTGGGCATCACGAAATTCGCGGGCATGTGCCCCGGCACCGCCGGGTGCGGCCAGTCGCTGCCCCAGACCAGCCGGTCGGGCGCCGCGGAGATGAGCGCGCGGGCAAAGGGCACGACATCGTTCCACGGATAGCGCAGTTCCGACAGGCGGTACGGCGCGGACAACTTGGCCCAGAACCGTCCCTCGCGCATGAGTTCGAGCAGCGCGGAAAATCCGGGATGCGCGACGCCCGCCGCCGCGGGAATGTGGCCCATGTGATCGAACACAACATCCACCGGCAGCCGCCGCAACCGCGCCGCAATCTCGGGCAGCGTGCGCGCGTCGGCATGCAGCTGCACATGCCACCGTAACGGGCTGACGCGCGCGGCGATGGCCTCGAGGTCGTCGAGCATGAGCCCGCTCTTCGCGAAGAGGTTCACTCGCACCCCGCGAAAGCCCGCGCGGTGCAGGCGCTCGAGTTCGGACTCGGCGACATCCGTCGCCACCACCGCGACGCCCCGCCAGGCGCCCTGCATCTCGACCAGGGTATCGAGCTGGCGCTCGTTATCCATGCCGTACACGCTCGGGGTGACCAGCACGGCGCGCGCGATCCCGAGCGTGGCGAGCAACTGCCGGTACTGCGCGAGGGTGACGTCCGGCGGCGTGAACAGCCGTTTGGGGGAAAACGGATACCGCGCGACCGGGCCGAAGATGTGCGCGTGACAGTCGATGGCGCCGGGCGGCGCGGTCAGTCGGGGCTTGCGGGGCTGGGTGTCGGGACCATCGCAGATCGGGATGCCATCGGCATCGAGGGGGGAATTGCTCACGCGTGTTCTCGGCGAAGAAGAGGATATTCGGAAAGCGCCTGATATCGTAGCATGGCGGTCCGCGACAACCCGGCGGCACCAAGAGGACAAGAGGACAACGATGGCTGCGAAGAAGCTCACCGGCAAGATTTCCACCGACCGCATCGTCATGCAG
>CAZXNF010000180.1:0-7341 GCA_964641785.1 uncultured Streptomycetaceae bacterium
GACCACGCCGCCATCCGCCCCTTCTTCGACGGGCCGCGCGGCAGAGCCGCACAAGAGCAGAGCGTGCAGCCGATTGGTGCGCGGCGCCGCGGAAAACCGGGAGCGCCCTCATCGAAACCAAGGTGAACTTCACGCTCGTCGGGGCCTTCGTGCTCGGCCTCGGCGCGGTACTGATCGCGGGGGCACTCTGGCTCGCTTCGGGCGGCGCGTTCCAGAAGAAGTACGATCCGTATCTGGCGATCGTGGGGGAATCGGTCGCCGGACTCAACCTCAACGCCGCGGTCAAGTACAACGGCGTCGACGTGGGCAAGGTGCGCAAGATCCGGCTGGACCCGGGCAATCCGGACCGGGTGATCCTGCAGTTCGCCATCGAACGCGGAACGCCCATCAAGCAGGACACTTTTGCGGTGCTCAAAACACAGGGGCTGACGGGCATCGCGTACGTCGAACTGAGCGGCGGCACGCCCGGTTCGCCGCCGCTGCTGGCTGCGGCGGACGGCGAAACCCCGGTCATCCGCACCAAACCCTCGCTCAGCGCCCGCCTGGAGAACGTGCTGACCACCGTGCTCGCCAAACTGGACTCCACCTCGGACAGCGTCAACAAGATCCTCAGCGAGGAGAACCTCGCCGCGTTCAAGAGCACGCTGGCCGATCTGTCGGTCGTCGCGCGCACCCTGGCCGCCCGCAAGGACTCGATCGACGCCGGCATCGTGAATGCCGCCCGTACGCTCGACAACAGCGCCCGCGTATCGGCTGAACTGAGCCCGGTGCTGGACCGCATCGGCCGCAGCGCGGACGCCGTGCGTGCGCTGGGCGAAGAAGGCGCGCGGGCCAGTGTGAGCGCCGGCAGGACGATCAACTCGGTGGGGGCGGATGTGAAGCGCTTCACCGCGGAGGGCCTGCCGGAACTGCAAGACCTCCTCGGCGAAATGAATGCGCTCACCGTGTCCCTGCGGAGCTTCATCGAAGAAACCGAACGCAATCCGCGCGGCTTCCTGTTCGGCCGCAAACCCCTGCCGGAAGGCCCGGGGGAAGGATCGAATGAAAGGCGGGGGAAATGAATGCGGCTGTTGTCCTGACCGTTTGCAGGTCGTGGCGCCGCTTCGTCGCGGCGGGCTTGTGTGTCGTGCTGGCCGGCGGCTGCGAAGCGCTGCGCCCGACCGCCTCGACGCCAGCGCCCGGCTACTATTCGCTGGACGATGCGCGCGGCAACGCAGCGGGCGGGCGCGCCCTGCCGGCGGCGGCGCCGACCCTGGTGATCGGCCCGCCGCGCGCCGCGGCGGGCTTCGACAGCCAGCGCATCATCTACGTCCGTGAGGCCCACCGGCTGGAGTATTTCGCGCACAGCGAATGGATCGATCCCCCGGCGCGCATGCTCGCGCCGCTGATCGTCGCGGCGTTGCGCGACAGTGGCGGCTTCAGCGCGGTAGTGCTGGCGCCGAGTTCGGCCGGCGGCGACCTGCGACTCGATACCGAGGTCCTGCGACTCCAACAGGAGTTTGCGGGCCAGCCGAGTCGCGTACGGTTCACGTTGCGCGCCGCCCTCGTTGAGAACACCAGCCGCCGGGTGATCGCGTCGCGCGACTTTGAAGGCACCGCCCTCTCGGCCAGCGAGGGTCCCTACGGCGGCGTGCTCGCCGCCAATCAGGCGGTGCGCGCCGTGCTGGAGGATCTCGCCACCTTCTGCGCGACGGCCGCGGCAAACTGGCGGCCCGCCGACGGCCGCAACGACGACCGGCGCGATCCCAGGGGCCTTGGACCGGAGGCGAGCAGACGATGACCAGGATCCGCAAAGGACAGGCGCCGGCGCCGTTGACGCGCGCAGAATTCCACGACCGCTTCAATGTGCGCTTCTACGATCCCGCGTACGCGGTCGAGCACGCAGCCATCGCGCGGCTGGAGGCCATCGCATGGGACGCCCATCAGGAAGGCCGCAAGGCCCCGCTCACCCGCCCGGCAGGCAAGGGCCATGCCGATCCGGCCTACCCGATTTCGGTCGAGTGGCTGGCGACCCGCAAACGCCTCAAGGCCGCGCAGAAACGCTGGCACGACCGCTCGGCCCCCTCGCGCGTATTGATCGTTTGCGGCAGCGCGCGCAACGACGGCACCTGCCCGGGCGAAATTTCCAAGACCTGGCGCCTCACCGAAAGCGCGCGCCACGTGGTGCAAAGTCTGGGCGTCGAGGCGGACGTGCTCGACCTGAGCCTCGTGACTTCCGAGTACGGCCGCGCCATCCACCCCTGCAAGGGCTGCGTGTCGAGCGCGATGCCGCTGTGCCACTGGCCGTGCAGTTGTTATCCGAACCACGCACTGGCCCAGACCGGCGACTGGATGGCCGAGATCTACGAACGCTGGGTCGCAGCGCACGGCGTTATCCTCGTCGCACCGACCTACTGGAACCAGTCGCCGAGCCCGCTCAAACTGATGATCGACCGGATGGTTTGCGCCGATGGCGGCAATCCCGATCCGAGTTCGACCCATGGCAAGAAAGTCGTGGAAGCGAAGCGCCTCGAGCAGCAGGGCTGGGACTACCCGAAACACCTGGCGGGGCGGGTCTACGGCGTCGTCGTGCATGGCGACGTCTCCGGGGTGGAATCGCATCGTCGCAACCTGACCGACTGGCTCGACTGGATGGGGCTGATCCTCGCGGGCAACGCGGCGAGGCTGGATCGTTACATCGGCTACTACGAGCCTTACTACAACAGCCACGATGCGCTCGACCGCGACCAGGCCGTGCAGGAAGAAGTACGCAACGTGGCGCGTTCGGTGGTCGGCGGCGTGCGGCAGTTGCGTGCCGGCACGCTCACGCAGCCCGACCGCAAGCTGCGGCCGCCACGGCCGAAGTGACCGCGGCCGATGCCCCCACTTTTCATCCCACCAGGAGCATTCCATGAACGAGAAAATCGCCAGCGTGCGCTGGGATGGCCGGGGCAAACAAGGCCACGGCAAGATCAGCACCGAGACCGGTGCGCTGAAGGATTATCCGTACGGTTTCGCCAGCCGCTTCGAGGACGACCGCGCGGGCACCAACCCCGAGGAGATCCTCGGCGCGGCGCATGCGGCGTGCTTCACGATGGCTTTTTCGTTTGCGTGCGACAAGGCCGGGCTCGCCACCAGCAAGGTCGAAACGCAAGCCAGCGTACGCCTCGCCAAGCAGGGCGAAGGCTTCGCGATCGACCGCATCGCGCTGACCATGGAGGCCACGGTGCCCGGCATCAGTGACGCGAAATTTCAGGAACTCGCGGATCAGGCCAAGCGGGAATGTCCGCTTTCCAAAGCGCTGGCCGGCGTCACCGAGATCACACTGAAAGCCACACTCAGGTAAGGCGCAGGGAACTTGCCCGAGGTAGCCCTAACTCCCATAACTCCCACAAAGGAACCGATATGAACACGGAATCGAACACACACGAGCAGCTGTGGGACCTGATCAAGGACATCAAGTTTTCGATGTTCACGACCCGCGACGCGCACGGTCATTTGCATTCACGGCCGATGACCACCCAGAATAAAAAGCTCGATGAAGACGATCGGCTGTGGTTCTTCATGTCCAGGAAGGATACCCCGGTCGCCGAACTCGCCACGCATTCCTCGGTCAACGTCAGTTACGCGGACCCCGACAAGGATCGTTACGTGTCGGTATCGGGCACGGCGCGCCTCGCCGACGATCCCGTCAAGACCCGCGAGTTGTGGTCGGCGATGGCCGGCGCGTGGTTTCCCGGCGGTGTGGACGACCCCGACCTGGCGCTCGTCGAAGTGAAAATCGCGAACGCGCACTTCTGGGATGTGAAAGAAAGCAAGCTGACGCAGCTCTACACGATTGCAAAAGCCGCCCTCACCGGACAGCCGCCCGCGCTCGGCGAGACCGGCAAGATCCAGATGCGCTAAGCGAAGGCCCCGCACCGCAGCGCCTGGGCGCGGTCGGGCGCGGTCGGGCGTTACCTCCCCCGATCTCAACAACCCGCCCTGCGAAGGCGTTCATTCCACTTTTCCGGATTCGGGGCCCCCGGCGTGTCCGCAGGCCTCATGCCCGCAGCCGCAGTCGCCCTGCCCCTGAGTCAGGCGGCAGTGGTCACTGCAGTAAGCATCCGCGCCCTTGACAGCGCAATGACAGGCGGGATGCGCGCACTTGCGGTCTCTGGAGATGGTCGTCGGGTCCATGATGTTCTCTCGAAAAGTGGCGGTTGCGGCTTTGCATGCTGCAGGCGCGCGGTCAGGGTAATCCGGCCGGCGGGTCGTATTCCGCCGAAGCATATACGGGCGGCGTATAAAAATTGAGCGTGCGCAACATGGTCTTGCCTGTGTTGTGCACGGCATGCGTTTCTCCCTGTTCGATGAGGATCAGGCAGCGGGGGCGCAACCTATGTTCCCGTCCATCGACCGTCGCGACGCCGCTGCCGGACACGATGAAAAGCCATTGATCGGCCCCGGCATGACGGTTACCGGCGCTGCCTACCGACTCCCCGGCGGGAATCACCATCTCGGCGGCCTGGGCCCGCCCGTTGCCGGTCATGATATGAAAGCCCGTCCTGAACGCCAGTAATGCTTTTTTCATTTGCGGGGAGGTCCCGTTCCGATGAAGCGAGGGATGGCTACAAAGATGCGGTAAACCTCAAGGTTTGGCTGTAGGACGACAGCGCGCCCGACGTGGCGCTGCACCCTGCACGTACCGGCGGCGCGCCTCCAGAAAACCAGGCCGCCCGCCAGCCCCTGACGCGGCGCTATGTGTGGAAGCGTACAGATCAGGAAGGGGAGATGGAGGATGCTCAACCCATCCCAAGACGCTCATCCTTTCATGCCCTCCAGCGTCCCGCTCTCCACCCCGCACGGCCCGCATGTGAAACGGCTGCCCATGGAAGCGGAATGTCCTTTGCTTAACCCAGACCGGTGGCTCAAGCCCGACCGGCCCGCCGCCAGGAGACCCCCGATGCACGCAGCCTTGGACTTCGAGAGCGCTCTGCTGGAACTTTTTTCGTGTAAAAAACTGCCCGATCGGACGTTCCGGATCGAGGCCACCCTCGCGCGGGGACAGCGTACTGCGGCGATCCACCGCATCCTCGACCAGCGGTTCTTCCTGCATGCGATCGAAGAACTGCAACAAAAAGACTATGAATGGTGGGATTCGACCCGCAGCCGATTCGGTCGCGCGGTGTATGCAGAAGCGCTGCGGGAATGGCGGCGTCTGGAGGCCGCCAGCGATGACGACATTCTCGCCGAGCTCGCCGCCCTGGCGCGATCGCCTTGACACCCGCCGACCGATGATGCCGCTCAAACGCCCCGGAACCCGCTCTTGAACAGCCTCAATCCATTCCTCGCCTGGTCCCGCCTGGCCCTGAAGGCCAGCGCGACCTTAATGACATCAGGACAGGTCGTTGCCTACCGCATGAACGGCATGGTCAGAGCTGGTGCAACTCCCGGCCCCGCCGACCGACACGAGCTTGCCTTGATGGGGCGGGAGAAGATCGAGGCCACCGCGGCTTCGGTCCAGGCCATGGGCGCGCAGTGGATCACGATCAACGGGCAACTCGCGACCCTTGCCCTCCAGCAGGCCTTCGCCGGTGCGGCCGCGATGATGGCGCTGGCCTCCAGCCGGACACCGCAGGCCGCCCTTCAGTCCCAGACCCGGCTGGCACGCGGAACCTCCGTGCGCTCCACCGCAACCGTCGCCCTGCTCTCCAATTCCGGCGCCACCCTCGCCCGCCGGGGTCTTGCCCCCATCCGCTCGCGCGTGAGCCGGAACGCCAAGCGACTGGTCAAGCGCTGACGGGCCCGCCCCGCGCGCTGCAAGATCGCCGGGCACGACCTGCCGAGCGCCTTGTGCCGCCAGCACCAAAAACGCCAAGAACGCACTGGCATTGGCTGCTGGCGGGTTTCTTCGTCGTCGCGGGCGCCAATCACTTCCTTCATCCAGCGCCCTATCTGGCCATGATGCCCCGCTGGCTGCCGGCCCACTCGGCATTGATCGCAATCAGCGGCGTGGCCGAAGTGCTCGGCGGCGTGGGCGTGCTGTTCAGAAGCAGCCGACGGTTCGCGGGTTGGGGCTTGCTGCTGCTGATCGTCGCGGTGTTCCCGGCGAACGTGCAGGTCGCTCTGCACGGGTGGCCTGGCTACGAGGTTCCGGCGTGGATGTTGTGGCCGCGCCTTCCACTCCAGTTACTGGCACTCTGGTGGGTTTACCAGATCTGCATCGCCGGATCCCGGCCGGGACGAACGCGTTAGCGCCCGGCGTACGCAGGGCTCACGCCGGCAGCGGTTATTAAGGCGCGACCGTGCATTCCACGCCCGTGTCCTTGCACACGCGCATCACCCCGGCCAGCACCAGCGAGGCCGCGTCAGGCTGGTTCGCCACACTCACGGCCGTAATCAGCAACTGGACCATCTCTCCATCAATACTGGACACCTTCAGTCCGGCGGTCTGTTTGCCGTCGGTGAATTCCAGCCGGCGCTGCTGTGCGTCCTGCACGGTCAGCCGTACCTGGGTTGACGCCTGGATGGCCTTCAACGCCGTCGCATAGACCTTGTCGGGATCAGCCCGCAGCACGACGGTCGCCAGCTCGTAACCCGCGCCGCCGTTCGTGTTGCTCTGGGTCATGTGTTCGACGCGGCCGACCGCGCGGCGGCCCAGCATGACCCATGGCGTGTCCGCCGCCGTGGCTTACGCCATCGATGCGCCGGCCAGGATCAGCGCGCCTGCCCGCTGCCAGTGCTGCATCGTCCGTCTCCTCATGGTTGTGGGTCCACCGGCACCGCCCGTTTCAGCGCGAACACGTCTTCCATGAACGCGCCGAAAGAGAACAACGCAGCCTCGGCACCGCGCGGCGCGATCACCTGCAAGCCGACCGGCAGCCCCGACGCGGTGAAACCGCAGGGCAGCGCCAGCACCGGGCAGGCCGTGACGGTAATCACCCACGTCATGATCAGCCAATCCATGTAGCCGGGCAGCGCGTGGCCCTCGACCTTCGCCACGTAACGCTCCTCCACCCGCGGCGGCGGGCACAGGACGGTCGGGCAGATCAGCAGGTCGTGGCGTTCGAAAAACTTCGCCAAGCGGCGGATGGTGTCGCCCTGCACGAACTCGGCGGCCAGCACGTCCGGGACGGTCAGGCCAAGGCCATACTCCGTGTTGTCGACGATCTCCGGCTTGAGCGTGCCGCGATGCTCGGCGAGCATTTCCCGGAAGCGGCCCGCGAACACCGCGCCGCGCAGGACCGGGAACGCACGCGCCGTGTCTTCCAGTTGCGGATGCGCCTCCTCCACCTTGACGCCCGCCCGCGCGAGCGCTTCCATGGCCCGTTTGCAGATGGCTGCCACCTCATGGTCCACCACGGGCGCGACGCCGAGATC